>JBDNHP010000480.1:0-3596 GCA_041688765.1 Flavobacteriales bacterium | reverse complement strand
GTTGTTGATCTAAGCCAACATAATTGACTTTTGAAAAATTGCCTGTTTCGTAAAAGCTATAACTAATTAAACCCGAATTCAGATTTCATACTCGCTCTATTCAGATTCTATTGCCGACTTTCAGCCATCTAATTATAAAATTACATCCTTTGCTCCATATTAAACGATATTCTCCATTTCGTTCTATCACTGAATTATATAGCTATAAATGAATAAGATAGAAACACAAAGTGGATATTTTGAGTCGTCGATTTAACGAACAGAATTACAAAGTAAGGAATTGGAATGAGCGGGAAAAATGAGAGCGAATAGTTTGGGTCGCTCAATGCTCGCCTCTCTATTCGCTCTCATTTTATGTGCCCAGAACTGGACTCGAACCAGCATGCACGACGTGCACCACCCCCTCAAGATGGCGTGTCTACCAATTTCACCACCTGGGCATTAAAACGCTTTAAGAACAGAAAGACCTTGACGTATTCAAGGTCTTTTAATTAAGTGATCCCGCTGGGATTCGAACCCAGGGCCCATACATTAAAAGTGTATTGCTCTACCGACTGAGCTACGGAATCAGGTCTTTTATTGGGAGCGCAAATATAAAAGAGAATTCGCAAAATAGCCAATACTATTGAAAAAAACATATCACATATTCTGAAAACCTTTACTAACCAAGGGTTCAAGAGGATAAATACTTATAAAATAGTTAAAAAACTCCTCTAGAAAACACTCAACCTGCTATCGGCATTCGCTTAAATTCCTTTTTTGGATCAAAATTCAATCGATAAGTTGCGAGTTTTCTAAACAAGGTTGCCCCCAGATTTTCGATCACACGAAGCATTTTAGGGTTAAAATCTCCAATCCATGTCATAATGGTCTGATCATATCGGTTGAGACTGACTACATAGATTTCAGCCCATTTGACCATAGCCCCTTCAATTCCTTTTCCATGATACTCGCGATCAACTCCAAACACAATACCTACCATTGTTTTGGGCGTTTTTCGCCATTTATGCCAAAGGAATTTGAGCTTCCCAATAAGATTAAGATTTCCATTAACATGAGAAAAAATTTCATTTAGCTCTGGTATATTCACATAGAAGCCAATAGGTTTTTCTTGATGATAAGCAAATACTATAATGTCAGGATCCATCACTGGCATTAATGCTTTAATTGTGCGCTTAGCCTGCCCGGCATCCATTGCCTTAAATCCATGATGTCCGCCCCATGCGTTATTATATACCGTCATAAAGTCATAAGCAATTTGCTCTTCCGTTCTCCCTCTTACGTTGGCAATTCTATAGTCCGGATCTTGCATTAAGATATTATATTTCCTCACAAAAATTTCTTGAGCCGGAAGAAACATGTCGCGCTGATAAATCAACTGTTCGTAGTAAATCCTAAATCCATAAGCTTCAAAATATTCTTTGTAATATTCTGGATTATAGTTCATTCCGTAGCTCGGTGGCGCGTTAAAGTTCTCGATTTGCAATCCCCAGAAAAAATTTTTCTCCCCAAAATTAATTGGACCATCAACAGCTTCCATTTTTTCCTCTTTAAGCCAATTTACGGCTGTATCTAGTAGTTTGAATGCTGCATTCTTGTTATTCACGCACTCAAAAAAGCCCATTCCACCCGTTTCCTGCTCCATTCCTTTAGAATAGCGTGGATTTACCCAGGCAGCAATTCTCCCAATTACTTTCCCACCGTCTTTCAGCAACCATCTTTTGGCCTTTCCATTTCGGAAAAGTTTGTTCTTTTTAGGATCAAATACTTTTTCTACATCCTGCATAAGATGAGGTACCCAAAGCTTGTCATTTTTGTAAATCTCAAATGGCAAACGATGAAAATCTTTGATATCCTGATCGTTGACTACGAGGCTAATTTCCATGCTAAAGAATTTTGCCCGAAAGATAATTCGTTTTTTAAGTCACCTCTTTGGGCAACTTTTTAAAAAGAAAGTGTGTCTATACAGTACAGAATAATAAACCTTGCAATATGAAAAGTCTTTTTATCTCTTCTTTTGTGCTTTTTTGTGCTTTTTCCATTAATGCACAAACTACATGTGAAAAGCTTTCAGCGGCCTACAACGCTGAAGAATTAGCGAAAATCGAAAACCCTGGCTATCAGTGCTTTATTGCCAACCAAGGTTATTTGGTAAATGCTATGGGCAATAAAGATCTCAACGGATACCCTGATATCAGCACCTTAATGCCTAGGAAAGCTGGCGTTGAAGTTCTGAGCGGAGAAAACTTCGATCAGGCAACCTTCAATATCCTTAATTACCATTTCCAACTCAATGAAACGAGTCCAACTGTTTATAAAATTGGCGATACCGGATACACCTTATTCATCCAATCTAAAGTAAGAATGGAAGTAATGTATCAGCGTCATCAGGCGAATCAAAACGCAATTAAATAATATAAGAACCTGCAAGTCATGAAAAAAATAATATTCTCTTTGATTTTCCTTTCAGCCTCCCTGGGAATGTGGGCACAGGAAATCTCCATTGCTACCGGAAGTTATACAGGTTGCGCAGGATTTTTAGTTGATACCGGATTAAGTGCTTCGAATTATGGCAATAACGAAAATCACACTTTTACCGTTTGTCCTGAAGCTCCTGAAACCGTAATTAATCTTTATTTCAATCTTTTTAATTTGGGTGACGGTGATACGATGTGGATTTATGATGGTCCGGACGCCTCTGCGCCACTTTTAGGAGAATTTCAGGGATTTGAAGCACAAGCTCAAGACTTCTTCACAGGTATAGATAATGTATCTCATTGTTTAACTGTCGTATTTCAATCAGACGGAAGTGATGTTGGAAATTTTGTAGCCGAAATTTCTTGTGGCTACCCTTGTGAGAGACCTTTTGCTATTGTTGAAACAAGTGTTAATGCTGATACTTTACTCGTTTGTATAGGCGAAGAAATTACATTCGACGGAAATCCATCAACTGTTGCCGATGGGTTTGAAATCATAGATTGGGTTTGGAATTTTGATGATGGTGTGATTGATGAAAATAGCGGTCCAGTTGTAATACATTCATTCGCTGAATCAGGCGACTACAAGGTTCAGCTATTCATAACTGACAACAATGAATGCGGAAACAATAACCTCACAGATGTTCTAATATTGGTGAGCACGGAACCTACTTTCGAAAACACCACTCAGAATATTATTACTTGTCAAGGGGTTGAAGTAGAAATTCATGGAGAAGTAACTCCGGTAACTTGGACAGGTATGCCTGACATTAATTTTGGCGGCGCACTTTTTATTCCTGATGATCAATCAGAATGTTTCGAAAGTGAAATTACTTTTAATTCATTCAGCCCGGGTCAAACGCTAACAGATATAAGTGATATTGTGAGTTTCTTTATCAATTTTGAACACTCATATATGGGTGACTTAACGGTGTCGTTCATTTGTCCAAACGGACAAAGCATTGCCGTGCATCAGCAAGGTGGTGGCGGAACTTTCTTAGGTGAACCTATAGATGACGACTTTAACCTCAATCCAGGTGTTGGATACGACTACTGGTGGGCGCCTGATGCCAACAATGGAACTTGGGCTGAGGAAGCCGGTTTTGGAACATTGCCTTC
>JBDNHP010000479.1:0-3409 GCA_041688765.1 Flavobacteriales bacterium | reverse complement strand
GCCTTGAGCAAGGCCACCGAAATTTTTGCTATCAGTTTAAATTTCATCGCTCCGGCAAAATAAGTTCTGTATTTGAATCTATTCCTGAGAGAATTTCTACCATTTGAAAGTCTTTCAAACCCGTTTTTACAATCACTCGCTCACCAGCTTTGTTAATTACAATAGAATCGTTGAGCAAATAATTTCTCGGTATGAGCAGAGCCTCTTTTTTGCTGCTAATTACCACATTGGCCTCAAAAGAAATATTGGGGTAAAGCACAGTGGGCGGACTTACAAACTCAGCTTCTATGGTGAATGTTTTGCTTTGCAAATTCATAATGGGATTGATTTTGGACACTAAGGCATTAAAAACACTGTCGCGATAGCTATCGAGCGATACCAACACGGGCATGCCGATTCTTATAGCCACAATATCGTATTCATCAATTTGCATTTGGAGCAGGTACTTTTCTTGATCGCCAATAATAGCGATTGGTATTTGAGGAGTAACTAGTTCTCCTTTTTCGAGATTCATTTGATATACTTTGCCATTTATCTTGCTCTCCACAAGGTAATCGCTGGTATTTTTTTTGCTGATGAGCAGGTTATTTTGGGCTTGCTCAGAGAGATATCCCAATTGCTTTTCCAGTTCTTTCAACTTTTCTTTGGCAGATCCATAGCTGTTTTTGGAATGTTGAAAGGCAAGTTCTCGTTGTTCCAAATCTACTTTAGATCCTATGTTTTGCGCCCATAGCTTTTTTTGTCGCTCCAGCAATGATGCATCATTATCCATTTGACTTTTGGTTAAATCGATAAGCGATTTGGCTTCATCAATTTTGGATCGATTGAAGTCCAAGGCATTAAATTCAACGGCTAATTGGGCATTGTCTGACATCAACTGCTGGGTGTCGTCCATAATAGAAATGATAGGCGAACCAATTTCCACAACTTCACCTTCGTCCACAAAAATTTCATCAACAATACCGCTCACATTGGCAAATACCTGGTATTGATTTTCGCTTTTGATTAGTCCCGAAGCATAAACAGACTCTGTAATGGATTGCTTCACCGGCAATATGCTGTCTGGCTCTGATTTACAGGCGTTTAGTAAAATAATTAATAGCAGAAAAGCATTTTTCAGATGTTTCTGCAGCCAGCAAATATCTTGCATAATTATCGCAATTTGTCTATTGTAAATTCAGGTACAGCCGCTCTAGACCGCAGAATAAGCTTCTTGACGTAATTTTCCTTTAGTTCATAAATCTTATCGAATCTAAGGAATTTCCTAAGCAACTATTCTGAGCAATTTAGAGAAGGAGTTGATAGATTTTCAAGAAAATCAAATGTAAGTCTTTTCAAATTGATTTTTGAGGATGGGGATAAGATGGGGGATTATCCTTTGGTGGGAGCATGGGGCCTTTATCAGAAGGGGTATGTTGGTTGAGATTTTTATGGCTGATGAAATGAAAAATCGAGTATCCATAATTCATGAATCGGCATGGCAATCATTTAAAAATAAACTAAACGATGCAGCCCCTTGAGCAAAAGGGATAGTTAATACTTCAAATTGTAATAGCTAGAATCTACATACTAGTTGCCTGATGATTCATTAATTGAATGATCTTCTTGCTGATTTCGGTGATATGTAAATTTTGTTCAGCTTCACTCATTGTGTCGAGAGGAATAGATGGGATATTTGCACATTGAATTTCGCTGAGAGGTGTAATTTCGTATAGTGAATGACTTATGGCTACCCAAATTATTGGGACTTTTTGAGTTTTGTTCAATTCGAGAAAATAGTTCATTTCATTTTCTTGGATGAATTTGGAAGATAAAAAGTTTGGAGTAACCAGAAAAACAGCGACTTTGGCGGATTGTAACGCTTTGGTAATTTCATAATTCCAGTCATTACCTGCCAGAATTAATTTATCGCTCCAAGCTTTAATTCCTGCGAATCTTTCCATAGCACTTAAAGCATGATTGAATTTTTCCAGCCAATTCTTATCCGAATGACTATAACTTACAAATACATGTTGACGGTTCATAATTTCATTGTTAAACCCAGATAACATACCCTTGGCTAAATTTACTGCATTTACAGTCATAACACTATTGTTGCCGTCTACACTCGGCAGCTTAAGCTCCTCAATAGAATGATGTTTTTTCAGAGCGAAAATATTATTGAAATCATCGTTATATTCTTGAAGTTGGAGTTCAGCAGCCTTTTCACCTTGTAGGATCAAATTTTCAATTTGTGCCTTGGATATATTGAAGTCTGTATTTTGGATATCTTCAGAATTGATGCAGATTTCAATTAATCTGGATACTTGAGATGCTGCAAAATAATCATGACTTTCAGCGGAAACACTGAAAAGATTAGCAAGGTATGATGCAAAATTTGTTTTAGCAAAATCGTTGACTTCTTTATTAATCTTGAGCACAACGATTGGATAATTGCCGGATTGATTTACTGCCATCCATACAGGACTTTCGGCTGCAACTGCTGCATCCACTAGTATTCGTTTATCAATTTTGTGCGGAGGATACATAAAAGGCACAGAAGTGGCAATTTTAACCAACTCAGAAATTTTCATTTCCGGATGACTTTCGGTTGAATATACCAGAAAGCGATTTTGCCTAATATCCAAAGCCAATGCCGAGAATGGAATCACTAGCTTCTTTAACGGAATATCTTCACCAATAAGATCCACAAATATTTGATCGTATTTAGGGATATAATGAGTGGCAAATGGAGGAAGAAATACTCTTAGATTACCTAACACTTTTTTGGTTTTTAGATGCTTGAAATTGAAATTTATTATTTTTTGCTCAATTTCATTTAGATCTAAGCCGCTTGCAAAAAGCGCTCCCATAATAGTACCCATAGAACAAGCCGAAATGGAAGCAATGTTGATTCCTACAGCATTCAATTTGCGGATTGCGCCAATATAGCTAAAACACTTTACTCCTCCAGCACTGCAAACAAGATGAACATTTTTACTCATTACTATTTTTATTGGGTAATAGTTTGGAGCAATTTCGGAAATATAATGGAGAAACAATACAATGATGAAATTAGTATTTGAATTTAGTTGATACGTATTTCTACGTATTGGATACGTAGAAATACGCAAATATACGCATCAGGATATATTACATTATATATCTGATAAACAACATTATATGAAAATAATGAAAGAAAATAAACCGTGTAAATCACCTTTTTTGATGTGCAAAAATAAAAAATTGATATTATAATAAAATAGCTACATTGCAGAATTCATTCTGTTCAATGAATCCAATATTTCTATTGGATATCTTTTGAGGGATTTGAAAAAACCTTAATTATAATTTTCATTATATGAAAACAATGTCTAGACCATTTCTTGTAGCGGCGCTATTTTCGGTTTTTTTTTCTTTCACTTCATGC
>JBDNHP010000478.1:0-11119 GCA_041688765.1 Flavobacteriales bacterium | reverse complement strand
CGAAAATGCTCAATGGACAGACCTTCAGGAACTTGGCTTTAACAGCGATGAATTTTCAAATGCGCACCCGTGTGTGACTTATGATGGAACTGCCCTCTTTTTTATCTCCAATCGTCCGGGTGGGTTCGGCGGTACCGATATTTACAAATGCTTGAGATTGCCAAACGGAACTTGGGACAAGCCTCAAAACCTAGGCAATTCTCTTAATACTCCAGGCAATGAAATGTTTCCCTACATCCATACTGATGGAACGTTGTACTTCGCATCTGATGGACATGCCGGATTAGGTGGCCTCGACATGTTTAACACCACTCCCCTTTCTGGAAGTAACGACTACAGCATGCCAATAAATCCGGGAAGCCCTATAAACACCTGTTATGATGATTTTGGAATGATGTTCGAAGCCAACACTAATCAAGGCTATTTCAGTTCTAACAGAGATGGAGGAATTGGCAATGATGATATATTCTGGTTTGAAGACAAAAGCACTCAGCCACAATCAATTTTCGCTAGCATCAAAGGGGAGATCAGTAAGAATAATCCTGTCAAAATCTTGTGTTATGAAAAGGGTTCAGACGAAGCAACAGATATGCTTTTAACCAAAGCAGGCATAGTCCAATTTAAGGCGGAACCAGGAAAAACATATTTACTTATAGCTGATAATGGCGAAACTCTTCCATTAACTGAATATAAGGTACCGGCAAATTCTTCTGATCTTATCCATGACCTAGGTGAATTCATAATACCAGCAAAATCCGACCTCGCTCAAACACCTGATTTAAATCCTAAAGTCGAGTCTATTAAAAAGCCCGACCTACCTAAAACAGAACCTGTAAAAGAACCTGTACTAACCGTAGAAAAGCCTGTTGACCCAACAGTTTCGGAATACACTACTTCAGATTTGCTAGAGCGAAAAAAACTTAAGAATATCTATTTTGATTACAACAAAAGTGATGTTAGAGCTGATGCTGTAGTCACACTCAATGAGATCATCAGAATTCTGAAAGATAGCTCGGAATACAGACTCGAAATTAGAGCTCATGCGGATAAAAGAGGTTCTGTTGACTACAATCGTGAATTGTCAAAACGAAGAGCTGAAGAGGCGAGGAAATACCTGCTCTCTCGTGGTATTTCCGATTCCAAGATTGTAATTAATTGGTACGGTGCAACAGAGCAGATTGAAGCCAATAAAAACGAAACCCTGAGCGAAGAACAAATTTACCAACTCAACCGTAGAGCTGAATTCAGAATAATTGTAGATTGATTACGCTTTACTCAATTTCAACATATTCGACATACCCATTTCTGAAATAGGCATGCTCGCAATATTGATTATGAACTCCCCATCTTTAACTTCTCCGCTATTTCGAAGAATTGACCTGATGTCTGATATGGTATGATCTGTTGACACCATTTTATCATAATAAAACACCTTCACTCCCCAAACCAGACTCATCAAAGTCAGTAACTTACGGTTACCGGTGAAACAGTAAATAATACCCTTTGGTCGCTGTGACGATATTTTAAATCCGGTATATCCCGAATGCGTCATAGTTACAATGGCGGCGGCATCAACACGCTTTGCTAATCGGCATGCATTGAAACAAATACTATCAGTTATGTAACGCTCTTCTTTAGATTCTTCTGGCATCGTTTCATGATAATAGACATTATCATACTTCTCAACCTCTTGCAAAATTTTAGTCATTGCCTGAATTACCTTCACCGGAAATTTGCCCACCGAAGTTTCTGCACTAAGCATAACAGCATCAGCTCCATCCATAACAGCATTTGCAACATCATTAACTTCTGCTCGCGTAGGCGTTACATTGGTTATCATGCTCTCCATCATTTGCGTTGCCACAATAACTGGCTTAGCGCTTCTGATGCATTTTTGAATGAGCATTTTCTGAATAATCGGAACTCTTTGCATCGGAATTTCAACACCCAAATCACCGCGAGCTACCATTATCGCATCCGATTCAGCAATAATTTCGTCTATTTCTTCTATAGCTTCAGGCTTCTCAATTTTGGCTATTACTTTAGCGTGCTTTTTTCGACCCTTAATAATAGACTTAAGCTCCACTACATCTTTCGCCGAACGAACAAAACTCAAGCCCACCCAATCCACATCATGATCCAAAGCAAAATCAAGATCTTTTAAATCCTTCTCCGTTAAACAAGGCAATGAAATGCCGGTATTTGGAAGGTTAATCCCTTTTTTGGACGTGAGAATTCCTCCATGTACAATATCGCATTCCACAGAATCCTTGCCATTGGAGCTTACCACAACAAGTTCAATTTTCCCATCATCCAAAAGCACTTTCTCTCCGGCAGATACATCCCTGGGAAAATTGGTATAATTGGTAGATATTACGCTCTCATCACCAACTACATCTTGAGTAGAAATAATAATTCTACTTCCACTTGTAAGGTTGGCGCCCCCTTCTTTAACAAGTCCAATTCTGATCTTTGGCCCTTGCAAATCAGCCAAAATAGCAGTGTGCGTATTCAGTTCAATGTCAATCTGACGAATTCTTCGCAGCACTTTAGCATGATCTTCATAGTCACCATGCGAAAAGTTCATTCTCACCACATTGCATCCTTCCAAAACCATTTCTTTCAACACTTCAACTGACGAACATGCAGGCCCAATGGTTGCAACTATTTTTGTTCTTTTAAGCATCCTATTTTCATTGCGCTGATTAAAAAATCAGCAATTCTTTGTTTTTTAAATCCTCCACTTCAATTTCAAAAACTATTTGAACTATTGAAACAGATTTTAAGCTCTTGCTGAGTTCAGAAATCAATACATTTCCGTCATCTTCTACTTTCAATAAATAATCTGCAATCTTAGATTCAGGCAAATAAAACCCTTCCGTACTTCTATTCTGAATCAAGTGATATACCACATGATTTTCTGTATCAGAATAAACGAAACAAGAATGTTCTGTCTCTTTTTTCTTATGAAAGGCCTTGAGATTATCCTGACGTTCGAAATCCATCCCTAACTTACTATTCAAAAACCACCCAAGCCTGTAATCTCTTGAATGACAAATTATTCCCAAAAGTAGGAATTGATAATCATAACTCACATCTAGCGTAAGTTTCATAACATCAAATTAATCCGGAAATCAATCTTCTTTGAAAATCTTCTCACAGGCTTTACGGGACGCCTCTTGCTCTGCGTGCTTTTTAGACTTAGCCTTCCCTTTGCCGTGTTTTTCACCATCTATACTAACCTCAACTACGAACGAAGATACTCCATTTAGCTGTTCTTCTTCTAAAACTACAAACTCAAGAGTCTTTCGTTCTTTCTGACACCATTCATGCAACTTGCTTTTGTGGTCGATTTCTTCCTGAACCAAATCATCAATTCGATTTTTTATAAAAAAGTCCAATAACGAACGATAAACAATCTCATAACCCTTCTCAAGATACATTGCGCCAACCAAAGCTTCAAATGCATTCCCCAGCATAGAACGATGCAATTCCTGTTTACCCAAATTCCGTTTTAGATACAAATCGAGCTCCAAACGATGACCGAGGTTATTGAGCGACTTACGGCTTACAATTTTAGATTTCATTTTTGTAAGCTCTCCTTCACTAATTTCCGTGTGCTTATTGTAAAGATAATCAGCTAAAACGGCATCTATTATAGCATCTCCCAAAAACTCGAGCCTTTCGTTACTTAGCCTTTCTCCTTTCTCATTTTTTACTCCAGCAGAACTATGAGTAAGAGCCAATATATAATGCTCAAATTTCTTTGGTTTAAAACCAAACGAATCATGAATCAGTTTTAAAACGGCTTGTTCTTCAGGACTTCGACGCTTGCCGAATGAAAAGATCATGTGATCAGATCTTTTTGAATATGGCTGAGGTATTATGCCCCCCAAAACCAAATGTATTACTCAGAGCTGCTCTCACTTCACGATACTGGGCCTTATTGAACGTAAAATTGAGACCCGGATCAAGTTCTGGATCAACATTCACATGGTTTATCGTTGGAGGAATAGCGTCGTACTTGACTGCTAAAATACAGGCAATCGCCTCAATTGCCCCAGCAGCGCCTAAAAGATGACCAGTCATTGATTTAGTTGAACTGATATTCAACTTATAAGCATGATCACCAAAAACTGCTTTTATAGCTTTTGCTTCAGCTACATCCCCAAGTGGTGTGCTCGTTCCGTGAACGTTAATGTAATCAATATCTTCAGGGCGAAGATTAGCATCCTCAAGGGTATAATGCATTACATTAATTGCGCCCAATCCTTCAGGATGCGGCGCAGTCATGTGGTAAGCATCAGCACTTAAGCCCCCCCCTGCGATTTCGCAATAAATTTTCGCTCCGCGAGCAAGAGCGTGCTCGTAAGACTCAAGAATCAAAGCTCCGGCGCCCTCTCCCAATACAAAACCATCCCTTTCTCGATCAAATGGTCGTGAGGCCGTTTTGTAATTTTCATTGTTTTGAGAAAGAGCTTTAAGTGCATTAAAACCACCGATTCCTGCTTCGTTTACTGCTGCTTCAGAACCTCCACTTACAAATACATCGGCTTTTCCAAGACGAATGTAATTGAGTGCATCAATCAAGGCATTTGTTGAAGATGCACAGGCTGAAACGGTAGTGAAATTAGGCCCTCTAAATCCATACTTGATGGAAATATGACCCGAGGCTATATCAGCAATCATTTTTGGAATAAAGAATGGATTGAAGCGAGGTGTACCATCTCCTTTGGCGAATGCAAAGCACTCATCCTGAAATGTTTGCAAACCACCGATTCCCGAACCCCAAATTACACCAACCCTGTCCTTGTTTACCTTGTCCAGGTCGAGACCCGAATCTTTGATAGCTTCATCAACGGAAACAAGAGCATATTGCGCAAAGAGGTCGAGTTTCCGGCCTTCTTTGCGCTCAAAATGCTGGTCAACATCATAGTTCTTCACTTCGCAAGCGAAATGAGTTTTGAACAATGATGAATCAAAATGAGTGATTGGCGCAGAACCACTTACCCCCAATAATAAATTATCCCAGTACTCCTTAACAGAGTTACCGATTGGAGTGAGTGCCCCTAAACCAGTTACTACAACCCGCTTAAATTCCATGTAGCAGGGGTTGAGGTCGGTTACTTACCGACGTTCTTCTCAATATAATCAATTGCCTGACCCACAGTGCTGATTTTCTCAGCCTGATCATCTGGAATTGCGATATTGAATTCTTTCTCAAACTCCATGATTAACTCCACGGTGTCAAGAGAATCTGCTCCCAGATCATTGGTGAAGCTAGCTTCACGATTTACTTCGCCTTCATCAACTCCTAATTTGTCAACGATAATGGCGGTAACTTTAGCACTTACATCAGACATGTTGTCGTTTTTTGTAATTAACGGCTGCAAAGTAAGTAAAACTTGTTCTCATTATCAAAAAGGATATAACATCTGATGCGTTCTTAACCTTTTATTATCAAAAATAAGAGATAAGGTACTCTTTTTCAGTCTTCTTAGAAATATCAGGAACTAGGGCACTTTCGTCAGCAAAACCCACAGGAATCAATAAATAAGGGCGTTCATTTTGCGGGCGCTGCAAACATTCTTGTAAAAAACTCATCGGACTCGGTGTGTGGGTGAGAGTGCACAATCCTGCATGATGTAAAGCGGCTAAAAGAAAGCCAACAGCTATCCCAACTGATTCATTTACATAATAATTGTTAAGTTTTGTGCCCTCTTCACTTTCTTCATTGATCCGTTTAAAAACGACTATGAGATAGGGTGCCTTTTCCAAAAAGGGTTTATTATGATCTGTTCCCAAAGGTTCAAGATCCTTTAACCAACGCTCGCTCATGCGGCCTTCGTAACTGATTCGCTCCTCTTCCTCAGCCAATACACGGATTTGCTTCTTGAGAACGGGGTCGCCAATCAAACAAAAGGTCCAAGGCTGCTTATTTGCCCCAGAAGGAGCCAAAGAGGCAGTGGCAATTGCATTTAAAACCAGCTCGAGCGGAACTTCTCGATCTGAAAAATCCCTCAAACTTCTGCGCCCTTGCATTTCAATGCGAAATTCTTGACTTCGCCTGATCATTTCTGCCTCCGGATAAACCGCAGGACGATAAGGAATAAAGGAATGACCCTTAATGATAACCCTTTCTAACATAAAAATGAGAATATAGATTAATGCGAAAGCTTGTCTTTGATAATCCTCATAAACTCCGATGCGTAAACAAAATCATCCAGTTCTTTATTGCCAGAATTGAGAATACTTTTCCGATCGCCGTGCCAATGGATACGACCTTCGTAAATAAACTGAATGGTGTCGCCAATTTCCATCACCGAATTCATATCATGAGAAACCACCACCGTTGTAATGTTATAATCGTAAGTTATTTCTTTGATAAGATTATCAATAACGATAGCCGTTTGAGGGTCCAAGCCTGAATTCGGCTCATCTACAAAGAGATATTTAGGCTGCATGGCTATTGCTCGTGCTATTCCAACTCTCTTCTTCATTCCTCCGCTCAACTCTGCGGGAAACAACTTATTAATGTCTTTTAGGGCCACTCTCTCCAGACAAAAATTAACTCGTTCCAGCATTTCAGTCTTGCTTTTCCTCGCAAACATGGTTAAAGGGAACATTATGTTTTGCTCAACAGTGAGGGAATCGAAAAGTGCGCCTCCTTGAAATAGCATGCCAATTTCTCTGCGGATTTCTTTACGTTCAGTATGATCCATCTGAGTGAAGTCCCGATCATGATATAAAACTCGACCCTTATCAACCTCCTCAAGCCCAACAATACACTTGGTGAGCACCGACTTACCGGAACCACTCAGTCCAATTATGAAATTCACTTTCCCTTCTTCAAACGAAGCAGAAACGTTTTTCAAAACCTGTTTGGTGTCAAACGATTTATCTATGTTCTCTACAACGATCATGTAAGCAATAATTGAGTAATGATTAGATTGCAAACAATGATTAATACACTGCTGTATACTACGGCTTGAGTGCTTGATTTGCCAACCTCTAGCGCTCCACCACTGGTGTAATATCCATGATAAGCCGAAACGGAAGTTATTACCAAAGCAAAAACTACCGTTTTGATGAGTGAATAATAGATCTGAAACTGCCTGAAGTCAAACTGAATCCCGTACTCATAATCCGCTAGAGATATTACTCCTGTCCAATCTCCAATTAATCCTCCGGCAATGATGCCTAAAAACATGGAAATCATGATGAGAAAAGGAAAAATGAACATTGCGGCTACAATTTTCGGAAAAATCAGGTATCCACATGAATTTACACCCATAATTTCCAAGGCATCTATTTGCTCTGTAACTCTCATTGTGCCCAATTCAGACGCAATATTAGAGCCCACTTTTCCTGCTAAAATCAGGCAAATTATGGTGGGTGAAAATTCAAGAATAATTGTTTGACGAGCAGTAAAGCCAATGGTGTAAGCTGGAATCCACACAGAATCAATGTTATAGGCCGTTTGGAGTGTAATAATTGCCCCCATAAAAATAGAAAGCAATGAAATGATGCCCAAACTCTGCACCCCAATTTTGTCAATCTCCAAAAAGGTTTGACGCAAATAAATACTTCTGCGTTCAGGCCGACTGAACACTTTAACCATCATCAGAGCATATTTCCCGATATGACTTAATAATCCCATTTCAGGGCTAAAAATACAGCTATAAAACTCGCATATCCGATTTATCATGCGATAATTATCAATAGCGCATGTTTAATTTATAATTTTGCCCTGACTATTACGCCCTTATGATTTTTCGAAAAACTATAAAATTGAGCCTAATGCTTCTGATGCTTTGCATCATGATGTCATGCTCCGTTTTCAGAAAAAAAAATCGTTGTGTGTCTTGTCCTAAGTGGAATGATCATATTGAATGGTCACGATCTGCAGCCCCCTATGGTACTCCCTCTCCCTAATTGGAATGAAATAGTTTCAAGAGTTCCGGCAAGTGCCATTGGCATGCTGGGCACCTTGTTTTTTGCTTATCCCTGTCGATTTGTTCTTGGTCGAAATCGAAATTGGAAATTCGGGGATTTCAAAGTTTCACATGGACAAGATTTACCCGAAATCTCAGTTAATCGTGACTTACATCCTGACTTGTTCCTGATAACACTTGTGCATGAACTTGCTCACGTGGTAGTGTGGTATAGGCACCCTAAAGACGCTCAGGCTCATGGAAAAGAATGGAAACAAGCTTATCGTGAATGCCTTTCTCCTTTTGGTAGAAAAGAAATTTTCCCTGATAACTTCTTGCCAATTCTCAAAGATCATTTACGTGAAGCTCCTGCTACCACCAAACAAGACACTCCAATTTACAAATACTTCTTTCCCAGCCCAGAAGGACCGGTGCTTAAGGAATTAAAACCCGGAACAACATTCGAACTCAATCCCGGACGAACGTTTAAACTGATTAAACAAAGGCGCACCCGCTTTGAATGCCTCGACCTTCAAAACAAGCGTTTATATCTTGTTTCTGGAGATGCAAAAGTTACACCTGTTAATACTTAAGCTAATCATAACTCATAATTCAAAGAGCTCGCCTTGAATTTCTTACCTTTGAGAACCTTTTTAAGAGCAGATTCATGCCATCAAAGGATTATAATATCATGAAAGCAGATTCAGGCACAGCAACTGCCGCTTCTCGCGTGTCAAATATGGCCGCGGGATTAGTAGGAAGCGAAATTATCCGTTTAGCCGCTGAAGTCAACGAGCGAATAGCTAAAGGCGAACAAGTTTACAATCTAACGATTGGTGATTTTGACCCTGCGGTATTCCCGATTCCCGCTGAACTCAATGCTGGAATCAAAAAAGCCTATGACGAAGGCCACACCAATTACCCGGCTGCCAACGGTGTTGCCTCGTTAAGAGAAGCCGTTGCCAATTTTATCAAGAACAACCAAGGCTTGGATTATCCTGCTTCTGATTATCTGATTGCAGGCGGCGCCAGACCATTGATCTATGCCACTTACAAAGCAATTGTAAATCCCGGCGAAAAGATCCTGTATCCCGTCCCTTCTTGGAATAACAACCATTACACGCACTTGAGTGAAGCCATTGGCCACGAAATTCTAACTCTCCCTGAAAATCGTTTTATGCCCAACGCTGAAGACCTTCCCAAAGACTTATCAGATATTGCATTAGTTGCCCTTTGTTCACCACTAAATCCTACGGGAACTGTACTTTCAAAAGAACAACTCGAAGGAATTTGCGATCGAATCTTACAGGAAAATATAGAACGCGAAGGAAACCGTAAACCATTATATCTCATGTACGATCAGATATACTGGCAGCTCACTTTTGGTGATACTGTGCATTACAATCCTGTGACTCTCCGTCCGGAAATGCGTAAATACACCATTTTTATTGATGGTTTATCTAAAGCTTTCGCTGCTACAGGCCTGCGCGTTGGATGGGCCTTTGGTCCTGCGGATGTTTTGGGTAAAATGAAAGCCTTGCTAGGCCATGTTGGCGCATGGGCTCCTAAAGCCGAACAAATTGCTTGCGGAAGATACCTCAACAACAAAATAGCCTGCGACGAATACCTGAATTGGATCAAAACAGAAATAAATGCTCGTTTAGTAGGCATTTACGAAGGATTCGCTAAACTCAAAACAGAGGGTTTTGCTGTGGATTGTATTTCGCCTCAAGCAGCCATTTATCTGACCGTTAGGTTTGACCTTGTGGGTAAACGATATGAAGATGGTGTTCTTAATTCTATGGGTGATGTTACGAACTTCCTTTTGGCGGATGCAGGGCTTGCCCTGGTGCCTTTCTATGCTTTTGGCGCACCCAAAAACTCGCCTTGGTACAGAATTTCAGTAGGCACCATCCGAAAAGATCAAATAGAAGGGATATTCACCCGTTTGCGTACATCGCTGGAAAAATTGTCCTAAAACATGCCTAAACGCCACTTTTATAGCGGAATTATGGCCGGAGGAGTGGGAAGCCGCTTCTGGCCGATGAGCAAATCTACTTTTCCTAAACAGTTTCATGATATCCTGGGAACCGGACGAACGCTGTTGCAGATGACTTTTGACCGTATGGCTAGAATTTGTCCAAAGGAAAATATATATGTCGTTACCAACTCTAAATATGCCGATCTGGTTGCCGCTCAACTGCCAGAAATGGATCCTTCCATGATTTTACCTGAGCCATATATGCGCAACACTGCGCCCTGCTTGGCTTACACTAATTTCAGATTGCTTGAGCGAGACCCGGAAGCAATAGTGGTTGTTGCCCCATCTGATCATCTTATCATCAAAGAAGATCTCTTCATTGAAACAGTCAGAATAGCCATCAGTCAAGCAAAAGAGAGTAAAAATCTAGTAACTTTAGGTATAAAACCTAGCCGGCCTGATACCGGGTATGGCTATATTCAATTCAAAGATTCAAAAGGGGTAGTTGATCATCGGGTTAAACAAGTAAAAACTTTCACCGAAAAACCGGATGGTGATTTAGCCGAAAAGTTCCTAGAGTCCGGGGATTTCTGCTGGAATTCAGGAATATTCATCTGGAGATTGGACAGTATTCAAAAAGCATTTTCACAGTTTTTACCCGATATGTACAAAAGTTTTGCGGAGGGTAAAGACATTTACAACACAGAAGGAGAGCCGGCCTTCGTAGAAAAAACCTATGCGGCTTGCGAAAACATTTCCATAGACTATGGAATCATGGAAAAAGCAAGAAACGTGAATGTAGTTCTCAGCGATTTTGGATGGAGTGATTTGGGTACTTGGGGATCCCTGTACACACATCTCAAATACGATGAAAATAAAAATGCGGTTGTAGGCAAAAATGTATTGCTGTATAACAGCAGTCACAATATGGTGCACGTACCTACCAATAAATTAGTGGTATTACAAGGCCTCAACAATTATATCGTTGTGGAATCAGATGGGGTATTATTAATTTGTCGGAAAGAAGAAGAACAGCGCATCAGACAATTTGTAAACGACGTCAAAATCGAAAAAGGCGATCGCTTCGTTTGATGATTTTGCCGCGGGGGGTAAATACGCGCAATTGCGCGTATCAACGCGATCAGATAAGCGCAGTGGATAAGCGCAATTGCGCGTATTTACATCAATCCCCCAATCAAACCAT
>JBDNHP010000477.1:0-1539 GCA_041688765.1 Flavobacteriales bacterium | reverse complement strand
CAAAATGCCGGGATATCGAGTATGTAAAGGATAATTGCAGAAATGAAACTGCTCAATAACACCCAAATAATAGAAGGAAAAATTAGTTTTGAAACGCCAATTCTCGGTAGTAAATAAACAATACTTCCTCCTCCAATAAAGGCTGAAAGAGTGCTCAATAATAGAATCCCAGAATTGATAAGACTTATTTTTCCTTGTCCTTCAATTCCGGCATAATTGAGATTTAGCATAACAATACCAAAGCCCGAAATGAGCACCACTACACGGGTTATAATGGCGAGATATTCCTTCATTTTTGGCTTAGCGCTTTAGTATAAGCTTGGGTAAATGCTCTACCCACCGCATCCATACTGAAATGATCAATGGCATATTGTCGAATAGAAAGATGATCAACTGCTTTTCTTTCTATTCTTGATTCAATCAAAGCCTGAAGCAATTGTGATTCATTTTTCTTTTCGATCAATTTATGAAAAGGATGATTGGCGATATGTTCTGATATACCCCCAACATCCGCAGCTATAATTGTGAGGCCACATGCCATGGCTTCTACAATAACTAATGGAAGATTTTCATAATTGCTGAACAGTACCAAGCAATCTGAATTTTTCATGAGTTTAGCAACGCCTTCTCTGTTTTGCGGTCCAAAACTGAAAAGGCTATCTTTTCGGATGTTCAATCGATCTGCTTCCAATGCGATATTTTCCCAAGGGCCATCTCCTCCGATGTGCAATTCAACGTCCTTGAACTCATCGCTGAATTGCTTCCAAACGCTCAAAATGCCGAAAATGTTTTTGTGTTTTTGATCAAGATGAGAAACATGCAAAAAGCGCATTTTTTGATTGCTGAAATGGGAGATTGAAAACGTTTCAACAGCTACGGTATTTGGTACTATCATTGAATCGGGTTTGAAGCCCAGATTCCTCATGGCTCGTTCGAGTTGCAGAGTAACAGGAACGAGTAAAGCACTCTGATTGGCCACCATGCGCATATACATTTTGATATAAGTGGACAATGTTCCGCGCTGATCAGGATGGTATCCGGTCCAATTGTCGGAAATCACATACTCTAAACCGAATTTTCGTTTGAGATACATAGCCTGCCAGCCTTCATTCCAAATCATATTAAGTTGGGCGATGTGGAAGCTGCCTTTTTTCAGTCCTAAAAATTTAATTCCGGCACGAAAAGCTCTGTATCTGCCGGCAATTTTACCAAACTTCGCGGGGTAATAAACCCTTACAATACGCAACTTGTTTTCTATTGATTCTTCAATCTCGATGGCTAATAAATGTTCATCTTTAGCAATATAGAGCACAGTTACATCATGGAATAAGGCGGCTGCTTCGGCATGAGCTTGAACGAAGTTGCCGAGCGTGGGATGCACTCTGGAAGGAAACCAGCTGGAAAGAAAAAGGACTTTCAAATCAATTTATTCTGTTGCGAAAGATACACTCTTGCTTAAAAAGGACAGTACATTTGTGGGACTTCAAAATTCATCGTATTTTTGCAGCCTCTAAAATGGTGGTTGTAGCTCAGTTGGTT
>JBDNHP010000476.1:0-2304 GCA_041688765.1 Flavobacteriales bacterium | reverse complement strand
TATTTGGATGAATTCAGCTATAAAGCCAATCGTAGATATATGTCTGGTCAGCTTTTTAGCAGGGCCGCAATTGCCGGATCAGCTTTTAAGTGGTAATATTACGGACAAGCATTTAATATAAAGTTTTAGGGATTGAAACTAATTCATTTCTTCCATCTACAAGACTCCTGTTAGCAGAATATAGTTGCACGTCCATTTGCAAATCGCTCAGCAAGTATTAAGTGACCGTGTCCTTGGGAGGATGGTCTGAATAAATAGCGCATTAAAAAGCCTCAAGGACTCCAAATCCGAATACTCCAATTTGCTTAGATTCGTCTTCAGGTTTTGAATAACGGATTTAATCTTTTCGCTTGGTGAATAAATCCCTCTTTCTCTTTGGTGTAGCCACCCTTTTAGGTTGTACCGGCAAAACAAGTAAAATGGATTCCAAGGCAGATGAAAACGATAATTCCATGAACGAGAGTATAGAGTTCAGCACCATTGACACTCTGAAATATCTCGCATTAGGCGATTCTTATACCATTGGAGAATCTGTTGATGAATCAGGAAGATGGCCAGTGCAATTGGCAAAAATGCTAAGCCAATTTGACAATATTGAAATAGTATCTCCGACTATTATTGCCAAAACCGGCTGGACGGCCTCCGATCTTGCCCAAGCCATGAGTGATCAGGAAATTGACAAGCAAGACTTTGATTTAGTATCCATTTTGATCGGAGTGAATAATCAATATCAAAATCTTAGTCTTGAAACCTACAAATCCGAGCTTACATCCATTCTGGATCGTGCTATCAGTTTAGCCCACGGAGATAGCTCCAAGGTATTTGTTGTCTCCATTCCAGATTATGGATACACCCCATTTGTACTAAAAAATCAGTTTAACATCTCTTCGGAATTGAAAGAGTTTAATGAGGCTTGCTTCAACATCACTAAGTCAAAAGGAATAGCACATTATAACATCACTCCTATTTCTCAGCAATGGCCTAGAATAGACGGACTAATTGCCGATGACGGTCTTCATCCAAGCACTTTGCAATATAAGATGTGGGTAGATGAAATTATAAAAACCCAGCACTTTTCCTTCTCAAATGATAAAAGGTGATTTTAGTCCCGAAAATATTCTGAAACTCGAAAATTATAATAATTCTCTTTTTCACTGCACAACTAAGGCATTCAGGGACAAAATATCTAAACAACTTCTAATGGGCTTTGAAAAATGATCGAGAGCAAATCGATACATTCAATAAATAGATTGATTGTTTCTTTAATATTTCTGATTTTTTGCAGAATAAATTTTTACCTACAGGTTTATCGACATAAATTTTACCCCCGTCTGACATAAAAAGTCGCTAATAAAGAAATTTCCATGATGCACCCTTTTTTCAATTAGCAGGAATGTAAATATCAAAAGTTGCTCCTTCATTTAACTCGCTTGTTGCGGTAATGATACCATGATGATTCTCTACTATTTTTTTTACGATCGCAAGCCCTATTCCAGTGCCCCCAAACACTTCTTTATTATGAAGCTTTTGGAACACTCCAAAAATACGTTCGCTGAAATGGGATTCGAAGCCAATGCCATTGTCTTTGATAATGATATGGCAATAATTTTTTTCGGTTGAAAGTTTTTCGTTGTTTAATCTACTGCCTTTTACAATTTTGCTCTTTATCATTATTTTTGACGGCACCTCGGGATTAGAAAATTTGAGTGCATTGCTTATGAGATTGTAAATGAGCTGCCGAAACTGAAATGGAATGATGTTAGCGGCACAGAGCTCATTGGACTCGATGGTTGCGTGTTTTTCTTGGATGGTATCTTTTAATTCCATTTTTACTTCATCCACAATTACAGATAGTTCAGTTTTTTCAAACTTGTGATCAGTAGTGCTGATTCGGGAAAAGGAAAGTAAATCATCAATAAGCTGCTGCATTCTTGCTGCCGCTGATCGCATCCGTTGAAAATTAAATTTTCCTTCGTCAGAAAGGTTCCTGTTTTCATCTTCAAGTATGACCATGGCGAAAGTTTGTATTTTGCGCAGTGGCTCTTGCAAATCGTGACTCGATATATACGTGAATGCTAGCAGCTCTTTATTAGCAATTCTCAGCTCTGCGGCCCGTTTTTCTTTCTCTTCATTTTGAAATGCTAGTTCTCGGTTAGCAATACCTAACTCTGCGGCCCGTTTTTCTTTTTCATCGTTTTGAAATGCCAATTCTTTATTGGCAATACCTAACTCTTCTGCCCGTTTTTCTTTCTCTTCATTTTGAAATGCCAATTCTTTATTGGCAATAACTAAGTCTGAAGCACG
>JBDNHP010000475.1:0-5357 GCA_041688765.1 Flavobacteriales bacterium | reverse complement strand
CGATGGTTTTGCTTTCCGCATCGCCATTCTGATGCGACTTGCGAGCTCATATTCGATGTTATTGATCGATGTATTGATCATCGCATCTTGCATTTCCGGATTTTCACTTTTTAAAAATTGCACCGGAACTTCATTGTCTTTATAATTAACAAAAGCAGCCGGCCAGATCATTCGGAAACTTTGTACACCGTTTTCTTCAAATGCAATTCGTGTAAATCGAAGTCCTGATTTGTAGAGCCGTTCTTCAAAATCAGCAATCGTTTTATCATCTCCACTTTCGTATGGGTCAATAAATTCGAAGCTTAAATTATTATTACTTCTATCAGAGAACTCGTCAAGTTTCTCCTTTAGGGCCCGCTCTAGACGCTTGTATTTGGCTGGGAACTCGCCGGTCATATAACAGCGTATGTGCACCTGATCATCTAAGGAATCAAGCAAAGAAATCGTTGCTTCTGTAAGGGTATGTCGCTTTTCGCTTGTGAGATCGAATTTGGTATAAACCAAGCTCGTAAGCGCTCCAATAGCAGCCAGTATGGCCAAGCTTATAATAAGCTGAAAAAGGTCATTTCGTTTTACTGCACTCATCACCACCTCCTACTTTGTAAAACGGTTCGTGTAAACAATATGAAAATCAATGAGAGGATAAAGAAGTACAGAACATCGCGAGTATCAATTAATCCTCTGCTCATTGCAACATAATGTTCATTTATTCCCAAGTTGATAATCAAATCATCCAATGTTCCGAATAAATTGAATGAGCCAATTGATTCGAAACCAATAAACAGAAAGAAACAAAGAAAAACAGCAAGTAAAAAAGCTACAATCTGATTAGAGCTCAAGCTCGATGCAAAAATACCAATGGAAGTGTAAGCAGACGCCAAAAAGAGCAATCCAATATAACTTCCCCACACCGCACCTGAATCAATATTACCCACAGGTGAACCAAGGGCAGAAACGCTGAAATAATAAACCAGCGTTGGTATTAATGCAATAACCACTAATGAAAGTCCAGCGAGAAATTTTGCCAGAATAATCTGTAAATCGCTAATTGGTTTAGTGAGCAGCATTTCAATTGTACCTGTACGCCTTTCTTCACTGAACATGCGCATAGTGATGGCTGGTATAAGAAACATAAACACCCAGGGCGCCATTATGAATAGTGTGTCGATGTTTGAAAATCCGGAGTCTAAAATATTAAATTCACCTGGAAAAATCCACATGAACAGCCCAACCAGAATTAAAAAAACACCAATAACTACATATCCTATAAGAGAAGAAAGAAAGGATCGAATTTCCTTAATGAATAATGAAATCATAATTATTTTCCTTCTTTTACTTTTCGTATTCGTTTTTAGGAAGTATCCACTTTTCTGGATGCCAAAGGTCGATTTCTACTTTTGACAAATCGGTATTTGGATCAAAGATATACTGTGCAGGTCTTCCATTATGACTTATTTTCATTTTCGCTTTAACCTGAGGTTCGGGTACACCTCGTCTTTTCGCTTCTTCAGCAAGCCAATGCGCAAATTTAATGGCAATCCTAGGGTCTAAACGCATCATATTTATCTGATAATCATTGATGAAAGTGTTCAGCTCAACCGGCATGGGCAATTTTTGGCGAGGATCAATAATTTCAAACTTCAGTTCTTCTGCTTCTCTTGAAACAAGTTTCATTCTCCAAGCAAATCGGCTGCCGATATTGTAATAATCAACATCCCAAGGCAAAACCAAATAACGGAATGGAAAGATTAACTGGAAAGCAAAATAGATGGCAAAAACAGAAAGTATCCACTTTTTTGGACTGAATTGGATGATGGTTTCCGATTTTAAAGTTGCTTTTTTTGTGCTAAAATTTCGTTTAAGCCAAGCTTGAATTTCCCAAGGTTCAAAAAATAGAAAATTAGCAGCCAACATAAAGTAAGGAAAAACACCTATATCATCAAAGACGTAAGCATTAGTAATATTGAATAAAAATGTTCCTAAAAAAGCGTAGAATCGGGTTGGCTTGTACCACAAAAGAAATCCGACAGACAAATCGAATATTGCTCCACCCCAAGTGATAAAATAGATAAACCAATCCTGCGAAGCTATCCCTCCAATGAACTTTCCTTTTAACATAGGAGCAAAAACGGAACGAACGGGCTCTCCGTGCATTAACCAATCAGAATGCAACTTTGCTATACCGCCATAGAAATAGACTATAAACACATGAAATCGGAGCACAATTAAAGTCCAATAAGGAATGCCTTGATTCCATTTGGCAGGATTTTTCTTTGAAAAGAAATGATTATCGAGGCTAAAGGATTTATTGGCTGGAATGACCATCATCGTAAAGGCCAATAGCACAAAAAGATAGAAGTGATTATTATAGTAACTGCTATCGAGCGTGAAGAAATAGAGATATCCTAAAAAGAAAAATGTACTGGCAATTTTATAAAATAGTCCAAGTGCAATAAGTAATGAAGCAAGGCCCATCATCGTGAAAAAAGTCACAAAACCTTGCTCTGATAAAATTCCAAAAAAATCTAATCCATCGTAAGGGAACAACAATTTAGGACCTGTTAGTCCATTTTTTGGCATCCCAACAACCAAAAAGTATTGCATTTCATAATACATCAGAATTCCATAGAGCATTCTGAAAATACCAAGTAGTTTACCATCAGTCATTGCCAATAATTTTTGGCTGAGAGACAATCCTTTCAAAGGGTTCATTTCTATTTGATTTTAATGTAGTACTTCTGAACTCCAGGCTAATGGTTTTTCAGCAAAATAGGCTTTTGTTTGAGGCCATACTTCAGCAAAGATGTCAGATTTACGGTAATTATCAAGAAATTCTTGCGATTCCCATACTGAATAGGTGCTAAAAACGGCAGGATTATCAACATCTCCAAGCAATTACAGATCCATACAACCTGGAACCGAAGATATTAAGGATCGCCAGTTTTCGAATTTACTTCGAAATTCAACACATTTATTCTCTTGCAATGTCATTCTAACTATTCTAATAATCATCTGCTTTGATTCTTATTATATCATTCACTTTGGCACCGAGCAGCTTGTTTGCACCACCTCCACTACCCTTTGCCCCTCTATTGAGCGCAATTTCGAGCAAATTCCCACTATTGAATACAGCCACCCTATCCCCTTCAGCTACCTCACCATACCGATCATGAATTTTGCGAATACCTTGACCGTCAAAATCCCGGTAAATAATCTCAAAGGTTCTGCCATTAAGCCATTCCCGAAATTGACTTCGATTAATATTGGTAATCAGATTTCCGTAGCTATCAATATGAATTATACGTCCTTCTATCAAGTTTTCTTTAATATTGGCAGGGATGAGATTGAACTGTTTAAATGAATTGCGTCTTTTTCCAATAACTTCTGCCGTGCCCCCGCGAGCCAGATGAATAGCCGCTTTAGCAAAAACATCTTTAAGAGGAAAAGCAAGACTATCTCCGTCCTGCCTGAGATTCAATTCATAAATATCTGCTTCAGAGCTTTCAAACAAAAGAGCAAAAATGCCATTATCCGCACCTATAAACCAATGATCCTCTTTGCCAACGAGTAAATGAGCTTTTTCAAAATCGGATTCAGTATCCACACCAATGAGATGTATGGTTCCTTTTGGG
Organism: Flavobacteriales bacterium; assembly: GCA_041688765.1. Lineage (GTDB taxonomy): Bacteria > Bacteroidota > Bacteroidia > Flavobacteriales_D > Sanyastnellaceae > JBDNHP01. The sequence continues at coordinate 1,725 of JBDNHP010000475.1, read as the reverse complement.
AAATCTCGAAAAACTTGTCCGAGCACAAAAGCTGCTTGCGGGAGGTTAAAATGACTAATAGCATGAGTAATATCAACAACATTTAAATCACTAGCTTGGGTATATAAGTAACCCTTCACCGCAGCCACGTAATGATCCTGCGTCCCCATATCTGAAATGAGTGTAATAATTGGCATATTACTAAATGGAACTTCTCAGGTGCTTTCGTTATTTTTGTCAAAAATACTGAATCATCAGGAGGGAAACTTCCGTTTTTTAACAATTCCATAATCTCTTGCAGGAAAAAGACATTCAAATCCCGGCTATTGACCATAGAGAGTTCTTTGGCCCAGCCAATTCAAAGTTCAAGCTTGTTAAAGATGCTTTTGCCAAACTGAAAATCATTTCAAGAGGCGAAAATATCAAAGTTGTTGGTGAACAGTCTGAAATTGAACGATTTGAGTCAGTCTTAGATCGTATTTTCATGCACCTTGATACTTACTTGAGCATTACCGACAAACAACTTAATCAGATGCTCGCAGGAAAAGAAGATATTGATGGAGTGCCTTCTGTACAAGGACCTGACGAGATTCTGGTTTATGGTCCAGGTGGAATTCAAGTCCGTGCTCGTACTGCGAACCAACGCAAAATGGTGGAAGCCAGTTCAAGTAACGACATGATTTTTGCTATTGGACCAGCGGGAACAGGCAAGACATATACTGCCGTTGCTTTGGCCGTTAGAGCGCTCAAAGCCAAACAAGTAAGAAGAATAGTTTTAACTAGACCAGCCGTGGAAGCAGGCGAAAATTTAGGATTTCTTCCGGGTGATCTCAAAGAAAAACTAGACCCATACTTACAGCCATTATACGATGCTTTGATGGATATGCTTCCGTATGAAAAGCTGGCTGACCATCTTGAACGAGGAGTAATTGAAATTGCCCCTTTAGCATTTATGCGCGGGCGAACCCTCGATCATGCTTATGTTATTTTGGATGAAGCGCAAAATGCAACGGTAGCCCAAATGAAAATGTTCCTCACGCGTATGGGACAAACGGCGAAGTTTGTGATTACAGGCGACATGACTCAAGTGGATTTACCAAGAAAACAAAGCAGCGGCCTAAGTAAAGCTGTTAATTTGCTGAGCGATGTTCAAGGAATTGCTGTGATCAAACTAGATCAGAATGATGTGATCAGACACCGACTGGTTACAGCCATAATTCAAGCGTTTGAAGCCGATGACAATGAAAAAGATGAACGATCCAATGCTAAAAGAGAGTAGTTATGAATTCATACTGCTTAAATCAAACCAATTTCAATTTTAAGGGTCAAACATCGCTGTATCATGGTAAAGTGCGCGATGTTTACAGTGCTGGCGATTTACTGATCATGGTGGCTAGCGATAGAATTTCAGCATTTGACGTTGTACTGCCAAGAGGCATTCCTTTTAAAGGACAAGTTCTCAATCAGGTAGCGGTCCACTTTTTAGATAAAACAGCAGACATCGTTCCGAATTGGAAACTGGACTCGCCGGATCCAAATGTAACTGTCGGTTTCAGATGTGAAGCCATGAAAGTAGAAATGGTGATACGCGGTTATCTTACCGGTCATGCCTGGAGGACTTATAAATCAGGCAAACGCGAACTCTGTGGTGTTCAATTGCCCGATGGACTCCAAGAACATGATAAACTTCCGCATCCTATTATTACCCCTACTACCAAGGCTTCTGAAGGACATGATGAGGATATT
>JBDNHP010000474.1:0-12979 GCA_041688765.1 Flavobacteriales bacterium | reverse complement strand
TCCTAATCAGATGGCTGATGATCTTAAGCGCCAGGGCAACTTTGTTCCCGGTATTAAACCTGGAAGACCTACTGCAGATTATCTTGATAACGTAATATCTCGCATCACATTACCGGGTTCTATGTTCCTGGCATTGTTAGCGATTTTACCGGCAATCGTTTTTGCTTTTGGATTGACCAAAACACAAGCTTTTGGAATTTTCTTTGGCGGAACGTCATTGTTAATAATGGTTGGGGTTATTTTGGACACCCTACAACAGATTGATAGTCACTTGCTCTCAAGGCATTATGACGGTCTGATGAAGTCCGGAAAGCTCAGGGGGCGCGCTGCGTCAACCGTGAGCGGATTACCAGGGTAAGCGCAAAACTTCGTTATGGTTCATATTAAAACCGACGAAGAGATTGCACTGATCCGTTTGAGTTCTTTGCTTGTTGGAAAGACTTTGGCTGAAGTAGCACGGTACATACGTCCCGGAGTTACTACACTGGAGCTCGATGCTATCGCTGAAACATTTATTCGCGATAATGGTGGAGTTCCTTCATTCAAAGGTTACAATGGTTTCTCCGGAAGCCTTTGTATATCGGTGAATGAACAAGTGGTTCATGGTATTCCCGGTCAGCGTATTTTGGCTGATGGAGATGTAGTATCTGTGGACTGTGGAGTGTATATGAATGGTTTTCATGGTGATAGTGCCTACACGTTTGAAGTAGGCGAGGTATCACCTGAGATCCGCAATTTGCTGAAAGTGACCAAGGAATCGCTTATGTTAGGAATAGCACAAGCGGTAGATGGAAGCCGAATGGGTGATCTGGGAAGTGCAATACAAATGCATGCAGAGAATAACGGCTACGGTGTAGTGAGAGAATTGGTTGGTCACGGATTAGGAAGAAATCTTCATGAGGCTCCTGAAGTACCGAATTACGGTAAGAAGGGCTCGGGAGTGAAACTGGTAGAAGGAATGGTTTTGGCCATTGAACCTATGATTAACATGGGCACCAGGAATGTGAAGCAATTGCGAGATGGCTGGACCATAATAACCGCTGATGCAAAGCCCTCTGCTCACTTTGAGCATGATGTGGTGGTGCGCAAAGGCAAAGCAGAAGTCTTATCGACATTTGAATTTATTGAACAAGTAATAGAGAAATAAGAAGATAATAAATGGCAAAACAATCCTCGATAGAACTCGATGGAACGATTGTAGAAGCGCTCTCCAATGCCATGTTCCGTGTGGAACTGGAGAACGGGCACGTTATAACGGCCCATATTTCAGGCAAGATGCGCATGAACTACATTAAGATCCTACCGGGTGATCGGGTGAAAGTGGAGATGTCTCCTTATGATTTATCAAAAGGACGAATCTCTTTCCGTTATAAAAACTAAGGACTATGAAGATCAGGGCATCATTGAAAAAACGTTCACCGGAGTGTAAGATCGTCCGGAGGAAAGGGCGTTTGTACATTATCAACAAGAAAAATCCCAAGCTGAAGCAGCGCCAGGGTTAATCCCGGTTTAGCATCAGATAATAGACGCATATGGCACGTATTGCAGGTATTGACATCCCGAAGAACAAAAGAGGTGAGATCGGGCTCACCTACATCTACGGAATCGGTCGCAGCACAGCTCGAAAGATTCTAGCTGACTCACAGATAGATGTGAACAAGAAAGTCCAAGATTGGAACGATGAAGAATTGGGTAAAATCCGATCTTTCATTACTACAGGGATTAAAGTTGAAGGAGCACTTCGCAGCGAAGTTCAGATGCATATCAAGCGTCTGATGGATATCGGTTGCTACAGAGGTATTCGTCACAGAAGTGGTCTGCCTTTGCGTGGACAACATACCAAGAATAATAGCCGCACTCGCAAGGGTAAGCGTAAGACAGTGGCTAATAAAAAGAAAGTCACTAAATAAGGCAGCTGCTTAAACAGATCGTCATGGCAAAAAACGTCAAGAAGAAAAAGAATGTTAAGGTTGAAGCCAATGGGGAAGCCCATGTGCAGTCAACATTTAATAACATCATTATTTCCCTAACCAATAACCAGGGACAGGTAATATCCTGGGCATCGGCAGGGAAAATGGGATTTAAAGGATCCAAGAAGAACACTCCATATGCAGCTCAATTGGCAGCAGAAGAGTGCAGTCGCGAGGCCTTTGAAAACGGATTGCGCAAAGTGCGTGTTTATGTGAAAGGTCCTGGAGCTGGTCGTGAATCAGCCATCCGTTCATTGCACAATAGCGGAATAGAAGTAATAGAAATTATTGACGTGACTCCAATGCCACACAATGGCTGCCGCCCACCAAAGCGCAGGAGAATCTGATTATTTAAAGAGAAAAAACGACTGAGATGGCAAGATACAGAGGTCCTAAGTCTAAAATCGCACGTAAGTTCCGTGAACCGATTTTTGGTCCGGATAAGGCACTTGAACGCAGGAATTATCCTCCTGGTCAACATGGCCCTAACAAGCGTCGGATGAAGCAATCCGAATATGCAGTACAGCTAGCTGAAAAGCAAAAAGCTAAGTACACCTACGGCATATTGGAGCGTCAATTCGCGAATATGTTTAAGAAGGCATCTTCTAAAACCGGTATCACTGGTGAGATTCTTCTTCAAATGTGTGAAGCAAGACTTGACAATACCATTTTCCGCCTTGGAGTGGCTCCAACGCGACGTGCTGCTCGTCAGCTCGTAACTCATGCCCACATCACTGTAAATGGTGAAGTAGTGAACATTCCTTCGTTCCAACTTCGCCCTGGTGATAAAGTAGGTGTGCGTGAACGCTCAAAGTCACTCTCTACAATCAGTGGATCACTTGGCAATGCCAAGCGTTACGACTGGCTAGACTGGAACACCGGTAGTATGACCGGAACGTTTATCAGCATGCCTGCTCGTGAGCAGATCCCTGAGAATATCAAAGAACAGTTGATCGTCGAATTGTATTCCAAATAAAATCACCCTAATGGCCATTCTCGATTTTCAGAAGCCAGACAAAGTAATCCTGATCGAAGCAGACGATTTCAAGGGTTCATTCGAATTCCGTCCATTGGAACCGGGATTCGGCATAACCATAGGAAATGCCCTGCGCAGGATTTTGCTGTCTTCTCTCGAAGGTTTTGCAATTACCTCCATCAAAATTGACACTGTTGAACATGAGTTCTCTACTGTCAAAGGAGTTGTTGAAGACGTAACCGAGATCATCCTCAATCTGAAGCAGGTTCGCTTCAAGAGGCACATTAACAACACCGAATCCGAAAAGGTTATGATTAGCCTTAGCGGTCAGGATGTGTTCACCGCAGGTGACATCGGTAAGTTCACTTCGGCTTTTCAGGTACTCAATCCTGATCATGTGATTTGTCACATGGAGCCTAAAGTGAAGTTCAATATCGAAGTGACCATTAGTAAAGGGCGTGGTTATGTTCCTGCTGAAGAGAACAAAAGCGAAAGCGCACCTTTTGGTACAATTGCTATCGACTCCATTTTCACTCCGATAAGGAACGTGAAATACACGGTAGAAAATTACCGCGTTGAACAAAAAACAGACTACGAAAAACTCATCCTCGAAGTGGATGGTGACGGTTCTATCGCTCCTAAAGACGCTCTTCAGGAAGCCGCTAAAATCCTAATTCAACACTTCATGCTCTTCTCTGACGAACGCATCTCGCTTGAAAGCGAAGAAAAGACAGAGACCGAAGAGTTTGATGAAACTTCGTTGCACATGCGTCAGCTCCTTAAAACCAAATTGGTTTATATGGACCTTTCTGTTCGTGCGCTCAATTGCCTCAAGGCAGCTGATATCGAAACACTTGGAGCGCTCGTTTCTTTCAACAAAAACGACCTTTTCAAATTCAGAAACTTCGTTAAGAAGTCTCTGACTGAGTTGGAAGACCTTGTTGATAACAAAGGACTCCATTTCGGTATGAACGTTGCAAAGTATAAACTCGACAAAGACTAATAGCGAAGACAGGATCATCTTGTCAGAACACCTACGATCATGAGACACGGGAAGACAATAAATCACCTGGGAAGGAAAAGCGCACACCGCAAGGCTATGCTTTCGAATATGGCTTGTTCCCTGATCGAGCATAAGCGAATCAACACTACTGTTGCAAAAGCTAAAGCTCTAAAACAATACGTTGAGCCGCTGATTAACCGCAGCAAAGATGACTCAACTCACTCACGCCGAGTGGTTTTTAGTTACTTAAAGAGCAAACTTGCCGTTTCTGAACTTTTCAGAGAGGTAGCTCCTAAAGTAGCAACGAGGGAGGGTGGATATACCCGCATTATCCGCACCGGATTCCGTCAAGGTGATAGCGCTGAAATGTGCCTCATCGAGCTGGTTGATTTCAACACGCTCTACGGTAAAGATGCCGATAAGAAAGCCCGCACTCGTAGAAGCCGTCGTGGTGGTGCTAAGAAAAAGGAAGACGTGGAAGGCGCAGTGGCTGATGCTACTGAAAATGCCGGCGATGCTCCTGAAGCACCTGCTGCTGAAGCACCTGCTGCTGAAACTCCTGCTCCTGAAGCACCTGCTGCTGAAGCGGAAACTAAAGAATAATGACTTTGTCATTCAATATAAAGGGAGATGGGAAACTGTCTCCCTTTTTTTGTGGGAAATTCTCAAAAGTATTTAGACGATTTTTACCTCAGCTCCATTAATTTTGCATTATGCCAGAAGCTCAGCAACCCGCCGTTCTTTTACTTCAGGATGGAACCGTTTACCACGGAAAATCCATAGGAAAAATTGGTACTACTACCGGTGAAATCGCTTTCAATACCGGTATGTATGGCTATCAGGAAATTTTTACCGACCCCTCTTATTTCGGGCAAATACTCGTAATGGCCACCGCGCATATCGGAAACTATGGAGTTAATCCAAATGAAACCGAATCTGAATCCATCAAAATTTCAGGATTGGTAGTGAAAAAATTTTCGGAAAACTATTCCCGCAAATCTGCTTCAGGATCTTTGCAGGTTTACCTTGAGAGAGACGGTATTTCGGGAATTTCAGACATTGATACACGTTCACTCGTTCGCCATATACGTGAGAAAGGTGCCATGAATGCTATTATCAGTTCAGAAATTCTGGATGTTGCAGACTTGAAGAAATTGCTCGATGCTGTGCCTTCTATGGATGGACTGGAATTATCATCCAAAGTAGCTACCAAAGTAGCTTATGAGTCGGGTATTCCTGAAGCATCATATCGTGTTGCCTTGTTAGATTTTGGTGTCAAATCGAATATCATTCGCTGCTTGGTTGCCCGTGATTGCCTGGTTAAGATATTTCCTCTGGATGCTACTAAAGCCGAAATTCTCGACTGGGGTCCGGATGGTATAATGATGTCAAACGGTCCCGGAGATCCTTCTGCGATGCCAGTTACCATTGCTTTAGTGGCGGAACTCATCGAAACCGGAATTCCTGTTTTCGGAATATGTTTAGGCCACCAACTTATTGCTCTTAGTCAAGGATTGAAAACGGTTAAAATGTTTAATGGTCATCGCGGGGTTAATCATCCGGTTAAAAACCTGATCACCGGAAAGTGTGAAATCACTTCCCAAAATCATGGCTTTGTTGTGAGTCCTGAATCAATTGAAGCAAATCCGAATATTGAACTCAGCCATACTCATTTGAACGACAATACGGTGGCCGGAATCAGGTTAAAGAACAAGCCGGTTTTCAGCGTGCAATATCATCCGGAAGCATCGGCTGGGCCACATGATTCCCGTTATTTATTTGATGAGTTTATAGAAAAGATCAAACTGGGTGTAATGCCTAAATCACATTAATTTATGAGTCAGATTTTAAAAGTTCAAGCGAGGCAAATCCTCGATTCAAGGGGCAATCCTACAATAGAGGTTGATGTAATTACGGATGCTGGAATTTTGGGAAGAGCAGCAGTGCCTTCCGGTGCTTCAACCGGTTTGCATGAAGCTGTAGAATTACGAGATAATGATCCGGGGATATACATGGGCAAAGGTGTTCAGAAAGCCATTCAAAACGTGAATACCACAGTGAATGAAGAACTCACTGGGGCCTCTGTTTTTGACCAGAATTTGATTGATAAGGCCATGATTGGCATTGATGGCACAGAAAACAAAGCCGTGCTCGGTGCTAATGCCATTTTAGGTGTTTCTTTAGCTGTTGCCAAAGCGGCAGCTGATACCTTAGGGCAACCCTTATATCGATATATCGGTGGTGTAAATGCCAATACACTTCCTGTTCCAATGATGAATATTATTAATGGTGGATCCCATGCCGATAATTTGATCGACATACAGGAATTCATGATCGTTCCAGTTGGAGCAGAAACGTTTTCAGAAGGATTGAGAATGGGCACTGAAGTGTTTCATCATCTTAAAAATGTATTGAAGGACGCGGGTCATGCCACTAACGTTGGAGACGAGGGAGGCTTTGCTCCAAATTTGAAATCGACTGAAGAAGCCATCACGGTTATTCTTCAAGCCATTGAAACAGCAGGTTATCGCCCCGGCGTTGATATTTGGTTGGCACTTGATGCCGCTTCAACGGAATTTTATAATGTGGAGTCAAAGCAATATCATCTGGAATCTACTGGTGATAAATTGAGCAGCGCAGACATGGTTTCTTTTTGGAAATCATGGGTAGATAAGTATCCTATTTTTTCGATCGAAGATGGTTGCAGTGAAGATGATTGGGATGGTTGGAAATTGATGACCGATGCATTAGGAAAGCGCATTCAATTGGTTGGCGATGATTTATTCGTAACCAATGTGAATCGTCTGAGCACAGGCATTAAACAAGGCGTTGCCAATAGCATTTTGGTGAAAGTAAATCAGATTGGAACTTTAACCGAAACCATTGATGCGGTGAATATGGCACATCGTCATGGTTATACTTCAGTAATGAGCCATCGTTCAGGTGAAACTGAAGATACCACCATTGCGGATTTAGCTGTTGCTTTAAACACAGGGCAAATTAAAACAGGCTCAGCATCCAGAACCGATCGTATAGCAAAATACAACCAGTTATTGCGTATTGAAGAGATGTTAGGGGTAATTGCATACTACCCTGGCACTTCCATTTTGAAAGTTTAAATACCTCAATATCATTGTTTTAAATGGCAGACTTCGGTTTGCCATTTTTATTTTCATTCGATGGTAGGGATTGTATTTCTAATCTTGTATCACTGTTGGAAATCTAAGCCAATTTCGGCTGCCTGTTATTAAGCAAAAAAGCGCTATGAAGCCATCAAATGAACTTCATCAATTAATCCACTCTCTGACTAAGTCAGAGAAGCGATTTTTTAAGTTACACTCATCATTACAGGAAGGAGAGAAGAACTATCTCAAGATATTTGATGCAATAGATAAGCAGGCAGAATACGAGGAGGAGGATCTCAAGGGATTGTTCAAGAACGAGACTTTTATAAGGCATTTTCCATCTGAAAAGAATCATCTTTACAAGCAGATTTTAAAGAGTCTAAGAGCCTATCATTCAGACAATTCTATCAGTTCAATTCTTAAACAGGAAATTAAAAATATTGAAATCCTGTACAATAAAGCTTTGTTCAGAGAATGCAATAAGTTTCTCTATCGCGCAAAGAAATTGGCCATTGCCCATGAGAAATTTTACTTTCTGTTTGAGTTGATCAGTTGGGAGAAAATGTTGCTGGAGGAAGCATTTGAAGATGGAGAATTTACCAAGGATTTAGACACATTAATTTCAGAGGAACAACAGGTAATTGAGAAGTTGCGCAACCTTGCCGCTTATCATGTGCTATATTCCAAAATAAATTACGTGTTCAGAAGTGGTGGATTTGCTAGGGATGAAGAAAGTCGAAAGCTTATTGATGAGATTGCAAATCATCCGCTAATTGCAGGCAAAAACACAGCTTTATCTCACAGAGCAGCCACAATATGCTATTATATACAAGGGTTTTGTCAATTGGCTCATGGTGACTACAAAACAGCACTTGATAAATTTACCAAAGTCAAAACGATACTTGATACCAATCCAAATCTTAAAAAAGATTTGGCGAAACGTTATACGAGAACCGTTTCGAACATGATTTCTTGTTTGATAGATAAAGGTGATTTCACTCAAGCGGAAATAATGATTCAGGATTTGAAAAACATTGCTGAAGAGCCCGGTTTTGGAAGTACTGATATCATGCTCACAATTTTCAAAAATTGCAGTATTGCCGAACTTCAAATTTGTCATCGCAAAGGAGATTTTTCGGGATCTCTCGTGAAGCTGGAGAATATATTGGCTGGATTGGAGGAGTACGAGGGCAAATTGCACAAGGAGCAAGAAATTGGATTCTTCTTCCATATCGCTTACACCTATTTCGGTGTTGGGCAATACAGTAAGGCCTTAACATGGATCAATAAGGTGTTAAATGATAATGAGAGCACTCTTCGCCAAGATGTTTACTCTTATGCCCGTATATTCAATCTGGTGATACATTATGAGCTAGGGAATTATGATCTTTTGGAGTACATCACTAAATCTACTCAACGTTATTTATCGAGACGTCAGCGTGATTTTGAAATGGAATTGCTCATTATTGATTATTTGAGAAAACTCATTCGCACTACCAATATTGCGGATCAACGTCAACTATTCGTCAAATTCAAAGCGGAGTTAGAGAAGTCGGTAACGGGTCCTCAAGATGAAATTGTGCTTCGTTATTTCGACTTTGGCGCTTGGATTGAGAGTAAGATTGCGGGCGCAAGTTTTAGCGAAACGATCAGGGCTTTATCGATGCAAACGGCTTAAATCTTTCGTCGGCTAATTTTTCTATCTTTGTGTGAGATGAACAAGTTTCTATGGTATAAGTTTTGTTTGTGCCTTGCAGCTAGCATTATGCTTAGTCATAATCTTGTTGCTCATCACCACGTAGAGCATTGTCATTTTAATGATCTGAATGCACATCTAACTCACCATCATTCACATGATCATTCTGATCATAACGGAGAACACGATCATCCGAAAGCAGATTCTTTCTTTCATATTTTATCGCATCTGCATAACAGCGCAGAGGGCTTCACATGTGTAAGTCTACAAAGTCTGTTGAGCGAAAACTTAAGGCAATTTAATTTAATTCTGCCCATAGAGCCTTGCTTTTCAGAATGGTGTTTTGAGGTATTTCCTTTATTGATACAGCACTCACATTTCTTTGACTTATTTGTTTGTGATCCAAGTCTGGCGCTGAATATTGGGCTAAGAGCCCCTCCGGTTTTCATCGACTAATCTTTTTCCCCTTAATGTTTGTGCAGCATGCATTTAATTAATGCAATGGGAATCAATTAATCATTTAAACCAATTTTAGCGATGAAAAATTCAATAAAAATTTTGGCTGCTTCAGCCTTATTTGTGGCCGGTTGTGGAAACGATTCTTCAACAAACTCTATCCATCATGATCATGGAAATCATATGGAAGGAACCCATACCCATGAGGATGGCTCTGTTCACTCCGATCATGAAGAATCCGACGTACATCAAGAAGAGTTCAATGTTAAATCTGATAGCCTCAGTCAAGATTCGGTTAAGTCAGAGCAACAAGATGCAGGCAGCATAAAGTAGCATTAAGCATCCATTTTAATAAAAAAATTATGAGAACAGCATCATTAATGATGTTCTTGTTCGTATTGGTGCTATCGGCATGTAAAGAAAATACAGCGGATGAGCATGCACACGATCATGGACACCAAGGTCTAGAGCCATTGGCTTATACCTTGTATTCCGAGAAAATAGAGCTTTTTGTGGAGTTTAAACCTCTTGTAAAAGGCATAGAATCCAAATTTGCAGCGCACTTTACCATTTTAGGCGAGTATTTTATTCCTCTCACTGAAGGAAAAGTAACAGTAAGTTTAATTATAGGCGAAAAGGGCATCAGACAAAGTTCAGATCAGGCGAGTTCACCAGGTATATTTCGATTATCATTGAGCCCCACTGCTGCGGGTAAGGGAAAATTGGTTTTTGATATCGAAGGGCCTGATTTTATAGACCAAATTGTAATTGATAATATCACTGTTTACGAAAATGAACATGACGCAATTCAGGACCAAGTAGAAAGTACTACTGGATCTGATATTTCCTATTTAAAGGAACAGGCATGGAAAGTTGAATTTGCAAATTCATTGGTTACAAAACAATCCTTCCATGAAGTATTAAAAACAGATGGACAAATTCTTTCTGCCCCAGGCGATGAAATGTTTGTTACTGCCAACTCAAGTGGTAATGTACTTTTTTCAGGAAACAATACCATTATTGGTACAGAGCTAAATGCAGGCAGCCAATTATTTAGTATTTCCGGTGGAAATATCTCGGAGGATAATGTTGAATCGAAATATAAATCAGCCAAAATTAATTACGAAAAGGCTAAGGCAGATTATGAACGCGCAGGCATTTTAGTTAAAGAAAAAATTGTGTCTGAAAAGGATTTCCTGAACTATAAAACCGCTTTTGAAAATGCGCAAATTGTGTTCAGTAGCCTGTCGGAAAGTTATGCAGGGAAAGCACAAATTATTTCCTCACCAATGAGCGGTTTTGTGAAGAATATTCTGGTAACGGAAGGCCAATACGTAGAAGCCGGGACGCCATTGGCGGTGATTTCTAAAAACCAGAAACTCATATTGCAAGCCAATATTTCGCAACGGTATTTTAACAAACTTCCTGCTATAGAAAGTGCTAATTTTCGCCTGAGCGGGTCTTCCGAAATTTTTGACACTAAATCGCTCAATGGGAAACTAATTTCCTTTGGAAAGAGTGTTTCTGCTCAATCACCATTTATCCCATTAAGTTTTGAAATCAACAATGTCGGCTCCATAATTCCAGGTTCTGTGGCAGAAGTATTTCTTAAAACTTCCCCAATAAATGATGCTTTAGTGATACCTGTTTCTGCGCTAATTGAAGAGCAAGGTGTGTTTTTTGTTTATGTGCAAACCGGGGCTGAGAGTTTTCAGAAACGAGAAGTAAAACTTGGAATGGATGATGGAATGAATGTGCATCTGCTTTCAGGGGTTCAGGAGGGTGAACGAGTGGTGTCAAAAGGCGCCAATCAAATCAAACTCTCATCAGCTTCGGGCTCACTTCCTGCGCATGGTCACGAACATTAATCGGGAAGTATCATGTTAAATCGAATTATAAACCTGGCACTCAATAACCGATTAATAATCGTTGTTGTTTCCGTTTTACTCATTTTGTTCGGGTCCTATGTTGCTTCCCGAATGGAAGTTGATGTATTGCCTGACCTTACTGCGCCTACTGTAGTTGTAATGACTGAAGCTCATGGTATGGCTCCTGAAGAAGTGGAAAAACTTGTCACTTTCCCTATAGAAGCCTCTGTAAATGGAGCTAGCCATGTGCGCAGAGTAAGAAGTTCGTCCTCTGCAGGATTTTCTATTGTTTGGGTTGAATTTGACTGGAATACCGAGATTTTTAGAGCCCGACAAATTGTAAGCGAGAAAGTAGTTGCGCTTGGATCGCGCTTGCCGGATGGAGTAGGAACGCCTACCCTCGCACCACAGTCAAGTATCATGGGCGAGATTTTGTTCATTAGTCTTTCCTCAGATTCTACTAGTTTGATGGATCTGAGAACTTTAGCAGACTGGAATTTTAGGCCTCGATTACTTGCAACAGGAGGCATTTCGCAGGTAGTTGTAATTGGAGGGGAGTACAAACAATTTCAGATTTTGGCATCTCCGCAAAAATTGAAATTTTACAATGTTTCGCTTTCAGAATTGATTGATGCAAGTAGGGAATCAAACGGAAATTCATCAGGTGGAGTTATTAATGAATATGGTAATGAATATTTAATAAAAGGCATAGGCAGAACTAACAATATTGATGAGCTCGGAAAGTCGGTAATCAAACTAGTGGGTGGTATCCCTGTGAAGATTGAAGATGTAGCTGAAGTCAAGATTGGCGCGGCACCCAAAATAGGAGACGCCTCAAGAAATGGCAAACCGGTTGTGGTTTTGGCGATCTCAAAGCAATCAGGAAGTAATACGCTGGCTTTAACTGAAATTATTGATGCAAATATTGATGAATTACGTGCCAATTTACCATCCGATATTGTGGTGGATACTCATATTTTTCGTCAAGCAGATTTTATAAATGCTTCCATCAGTAATATTCAAAAAGTACTGATTGAAGGTACCGCATTTGTGATTATTATTTTGTTTCTCTTTTTGATGAATTGGAGGGCAACTGTGATTTCCTTACTCGCTATTCCAATCTCATTGATTGTGGCTATTCTAACTCTGAAATGGCTAGGTTTTACAATCAATACAATGAGTTTAGGGGGAATGGCAATTGCGATTGGTGATTTGGTTGATGATGCTATTATTGATGTTGAAAATGTGTTTAAGCGCTTGAAAGAAAACGCGCGAATGGAGAAGTCGCTGCAAAAGAATAAATTGAAAGTAATATTTGATGCTTCGTTTGAAATTCGAACATCTATAATAAATGCTACTTTCATTATTATCGTGGCATTTATGCCTTTGTTTTTTCTTACAGGAATGGAAGGCAAACTTTTAGCGCCATTAGGAATAGCATTTATAGTTTCCTTGTTTGCATCGCTTGTTGTGTCAATTACACTCACGCCGGTGCTTTGCAGCTATCTGCTGACTAAGGACAAAATGTTGATCAAACAGGAAAAGGAAAGTTGGCTGGTTTTGCGACTGCAAAATCTTTATTCCAATCTACTTGATAAAGTGATGAATTGGAAAAAGACGATGATTGCTACAAGTGTTGTATTGCTGCTGCTTTCATTGTTGGCATTTAGTCAATTGGGCCGAAGTTTTTTGCCTGAATTTAATGAAGGGTCATTGGTTATAAGCGCTGTTAGTTTGCCCGGCATTTCTCTGGATGAAAGCAATAAAATTGGAAGCAGCATTGAGAAGGCTCTGCTAACTATACCAGAAGTGCATGTTACTACACGAAGAACAGGGAGGGCAGAACTGGATGAGCATGCCCAAGGGGTGAATTCTTCTGAAATTG
>JBDNHP010000473.1:0-4209 GCA_041688765.1 Flavobacteriales bacterium | reverse complement strand
GCTGAATGGGAATATGCTGCCCTTGGATTAATTGGAAATTCTTTCCAAGAGTTAATTACCGATCGTAAAACCTACCCTTGGAATGGTCACTATGTTCGTAATGATAAAGCAGGTGGCAAATTTTATGGACAGATCAATGCAAACTTTGTTCGTGGTCGAGGTGACTACATGGGTATTGCTGGAGCATTAAATGATAATGCCGACGTAACCGCTCCTGTTTATCAGTATGCTCCAAACGACTACGGATTGTATAACATGTCTGGTAACGTTTCAGAATGGGTAATGGACGTTTTCCGTCCACTATCTGCTGAAGATAAGAATGAATTCCGACCATTCCGTGGTAACGTTTTTCAAACCAAAGTGCTCAATAGTGAAGGTGCTATCGATGATAAGTACGACTACGTTGTTTACGATATTGAAGGGGTAGAATATTATCTCAAAGAATACCGTAAATTGAAAGAAGGACAACTAAGTGATGTGGATATCAACCTTATTGATAATCTGAATGCACTTGTTGAACAAGCAAAAGCGGATTTGAAAGACAATCGCAAAGAGGAAGCAAATCAGCGAATTCAAGAAGGTATGGACCTTATTGTTGGTTCAGATTCTTATGTTGCTCCTGATTTGCGTGATGGTATTTCAGAATACATCCTTCATACTCCAGGTGAACTGAAAATGCGTGATGTTTCGGTGGCTGAGAATATTGACCGTCGCAATTACCGCAAATCAATGAACATTGACTACCGTGATGGTGATTTTGAATCGAGTATCTATTATGAAGATGCCTCGTTTGAAGCAAATGACAACCGTATGTATGAGTGGAGCAAAACGTCGCTTGTAAATAACAGGGCACGCGTTTACAAAGGTGGTTCTTGGCAGGATCGCGCTTATTGGCTCGTGCCAGGAACACGTCGTTTCCTTGATGAGCGTCAGTCCACTGCAACTCTAGGTTTCCGTTGCGCAATGGTGCGTGTTGGAAGTCCTGTTGGATTCTCACAGAAATAATCCTTTCAAAATATTTTCAAAAGACCGCCCAATCAGGCGGTCTTTTGCTTTTCTGCACATTTTATAATGGGCTATGCTTCCGGCTTTGTATTTTTGAGCATGCTTCCAGAAGGATTATTAGAACTGTATCTCAAGAATCGCAGCGTATGCACTGATACAAGGAAAATTAAAAGTGGCGATCTATTCTTCGCCCTTAAAGGACCCCATTTTGACGCCAATGCTTTTGCCGAAAAAGCGCTGGCTGATGGTGCCATCGCGGCGGTAGTTGATGACGATGCACTTCTTGGTGAGCCTGGAATGATTGTGGTTCATGACGTACTTCGCATTCTTCAGGAATTGGCAAAAGCATATCGCAAAGAACTCAAAATACCATTTATCGGCATAACGGGTTCTAACGGTAAAACAACAACAAAAGAGCTGGTTCGCGATGTATTGAAACAAAAGTATAGGGTATTTGCTACTCCGGGAAACCTCAATAATCATATAGGTGTTCCACTTTCTATTTTGATGATTCCGCAGGATTGTGAAATCGCTGTTATTGAACTAGGGGCTAATCATATTGGTGAAATCGAAGAGCTCTGCAGTATTTCAGATCCTGATTTTGGATTAATCACCAATGCTGGCAAAGATCATTTGGAAGGCTTTGGAAATGTTGAAGGTGTGCGAATTGCACTTAATGAAATTAATAATCACCTCAGAGAAAAGGATGGCTTAGCTTTCGTTAATGCTTATTTACAAGACATGGTTGATCTTGCTAAAGGGCTGAAAACTATATTATTCGGACCAAAAGATACTGAAATAGGAGTGTGGCTCAACTCCAATCACAAAACAATCAATGTAGCTTGGAATTGTGAAGGAAAAGACCAAAAACCAATTGCTACAAAACTGGCTGGTGCTTATAATTTGCATAACGTGGCATGTGCAATAGCTGTGGGCTTGCATTTTGATATAAATTCTGACCAAATTGTAAATGCAATTGAATTATACACTCCTGGCAATAATCGCTCACAATGGGTAAATACTGGGAAGAACGAAATCATTCTTGATGCCTATAATGCTAATCCCAGCAGTATGGAGGAGGCACTTAGAAATCTTGCAGCACAGCCCGGCGTTTCGGCGTTTTTTATGATAGGTGATATGCTCGAGATGGGCGATGCAGAAGCAATTGAACATATTGGAATTCTAGATTTATGCGAAAAGCTTGGCTTAAAAGGATGCACAGTTGGGCAAGCGTTCAAATCTGCATCTTCTAAATTCAATTTTCAGGCATTCATGAATGTGCAGGAAGCACGCAATTATTTTAAGGAACACCCGATAATTGGATCTCTCATACTTCTGAAAGGTTCAAGAGGAATAAGGATGGAGGAAATGATGGAGGTTTTATGATTGAGCCTATTTCTGTTCGGTCCATTCTATATCCTAAGTATCACTCCAAATAAAAAGGGCTGCATCGCAATTGATCCAGCCCTTAAATATTTTGGAGAAATATGTTATAGTCGATTGTCCACTACTTCAACACCCGGGTATTTGGTCTTGTCGAATTTAAAAACAGTATCTGCAATTTCTTTGTTTGGAGTAAAAGCTTTGAGTAAATAGCTCACTTCGCTACCGTCACGGTTCATCACTCTAACAGAATAAAGCTCCATTTTAGTTTTATCAACCATCATTTCAATAGTGTGATAAGGCTTTCCTTTTGGGTCTGTTGGATACAGATTAATTACATAGTAAGGTTTGCCTCCTTCAGTCTTTGTTTCCTTATACTCATGACGGAATCCTTTTTCCCAAATTCGGAACATTTCATTAGGATTCATACCGTCATTGCCCATATCAGCAAGGTTGTCGATGAAAACGGAATTATTCTCCTTTTCGTAAGTCCAAACTGTTACGCCATCAGAAATAACATTGTAAGAAGGTAAGTCCAGATTGTATTTATTTCCTTTAACCTTAATGGACCCCTTTTCTGTAAGGTCAACCGAACTCTGTTTGTCGAGTAGGCGAGAAGAGTATTCAGCACTTACAGTAGAATAAGATTTTGCTTTTACACTGAGTTCATCAAGAATCTTTTTCGAATCTTGAGCAAAAACGGAGCTTGCAGATAAACTTAGGAGGGTTATACCCATCCATGCACTGAGGTTCTTCAACATTGGTTTCATATTCATGTTCACGATTACAGCGTCCCTCGCAAGAATTGTTCCAAACTTATTTCATCTGGAATAAGTACTTTTCTGGCCTTACTACCTTCAAATGGACCAATAATACCGGCAGCTTCGAGTTGGTCAACTAATCGACCTGCTCGATTATAACCCAATTTAAGTTTGCGTTGCAATAAACTAGTAGAGCCCTGCTGATGCATCACAATAATTCTGGCAGCTTCTTCGAATAATTCATCCCGATCTGCCTCATTAATACTGTTCATTTCAGCACTTGTTTCATCTGCCACTTCTGGCAAGAGATAGGCAGTAGGATAACCTTGTTGACTGCCTACAAAATCACAAATAGCATCTACTTCTGGCGTATCTACAAATCCGCACTGGATGCGAATAAGATCGTTGCCCGTTGAGTAAAGCATATCACCACGCCCAATCAATTGCTCTGCACCACCCGTATCGAGAATTGTGCGGGAGTCAATTTTAGATGTTACTCTAAATGCCACTCTGGCAGGGAAATTGGCTTTAATGGTACCTGTAATAATATTCACAGATGGCCGCTGGGTGGCAATAATCAAATGAATTCCAATGGCTCGAGCTAATTGTGCAAGTCGGGCAATTGGAGTTTCAACCTCCTTTCCGGCAGTCATAATTAAGTCGGCAAACTCATCCACTACCAGCACGATATAGGGCATAAAACGATGACCATCATTAGGGCTGAGTCTTCGTTTTACAAACTTGGCATTGTATTCTTTAATGTTTCTAACGTGAGCATTTTTGAGCAACTCATAGCGATCGTCCATTTCCAAACATAATGAGTTCAGGGTTTTTACCACTTTGCTCGTATCGGTAATAATTGCTTCCGCTTCATCAGGCAGTTTGGCGAGAAAATGCCGTTCGATTTTATTAAATAGACTGAGCTCCACCTTTTTAGGATCCACTAGCACAAACTTTATTTGTGATGGATGCTTTTTATAAAGTAATGAAACTAAAATAGCATTCAGGCCAACCGATTTACCTTGGCCGGTAGCACCTGCCATAAGCAAGTGAGGCATTT
>JBDNHP010000472.1:0-6310 GCA_041688765.1 Flavobacteriales bacterium | reverse complement strand
TTCCCGAGAATTATCACGGATTCGCATAGTTTGATAGGTTCGATCCATTTGGGTTCTCAATGACAATTGTTTGATGCCTGGATAGAAATTAAAATCTTTGATGAACTTAAGTGCTTTTGCATCTTTAACGAAGCCAATTTTGGCAAAAGGCTTCACTTCCTTAGGCTTGTTATTAAATGTGTAATTAATTCCACCAGTGTAATCCTTAATTGTATTGAACTCTGTGTTCACATCGCGCCTGTAGGTCTCATTGTAGGCGTATGACAAAGAAAAATTCGAAATATCGTAAAAATGAGGTTTATCCTCTTTTTTACCATCTTTCCCTTCCTTTCCCCCTTTTTCTCCTGGCATTTCCCCTTCCTTAGGCGGGGCTTTCGCATCATCTGGTTTACCCGCACCTTTTTTAGGGTTGATGGTTACGTTAGAGAAGTTGATACTCTTACGTCGCACATAATCCTGTGTTCGTTTCAAACGATTCTTTCTATCCACCCTGCTCAAACTGCTGGTAACATCGTTAAATTCTATATCAGGTGCAAGAGGGTCAAATCTTGGATTACTCACAGTTTCAGAATATCCGAGATACATTGGAAGTGTTACCCCAGCATCCTCCGGAAAGAATTTACCAAGTTGAAGAGTCGTGTTGGCGTCTACTCCTTGAATGGTTTCTTGTTGGCGTTCTTGAACCCTCTGCTCCAGAGTTCCAAATCCAGGAGTCGAAATATTTGCCGCAACTGAAAAATTTCCAAAATCGGCTAATTGAGCGTTCATTCTTGCAACCGAAGCCCAACCGCCCTCCTCATTAAAGTCGGTTAATCGCAACTCATTTACCCATACGATTGCACATTTAGAAAGGCCATCGTCTGATGCAAAAGGATTCTCGTCTTGGGCCGGGTTCCGAATACCAACCATAACAGTAACCACATTAGCCAGGTTCGGATTTCCTTTGATTTTCATCCGATTATTGCCGTCCATCTTCACATATTCCTGAAGTATGGAAAAACCGGTTGGTCGCTCCGTTTTAAGATTTTGAAGCTTTTTGAATTCAATTTCAAGATTATTGGCTTCAGGCCAAATCACATCTTCGTCACTAGTTCCCCATGGAGTAACAACAAGTGGAACCTCGTATTCGTAATAGTTATTATCGAAATCACTTCCCAAACGAACAAAACAGGTAACGTCTTTGCTACTCAAACTTTCTAATGCAGATCCTGCTTCAGCATGAATAAACATTTTGAGTTTTTCATACATACGCATGTCAAAATTCACATTGCGATACGCCGCCCGCGCATCCCCATCAGCCAAATTGCACACCTCTAACTGAAGAGATTGCTCATTGAGGTTACGGAGATTGGCAGTACCAACATCAATCTGACGTTCAATTCCCGGAGGAATAACATAATTAATTGGTTCGCGATTGCCATTTTCTTCAATGTTAACTGCAGCAGTATTGAACACTGTTTCATCGGGATCGCCAGGCTCGATTTCGCCTGGAGTTTCTAATGTTTCCAAGTATTTTCTCCATTCACTTCTTACCAATTCCAAACGAGCAAATCTCAAAGTTACCGGCTCCGAAAAACCTCTCATGAACATACGGATGAAACGGATAGATCGGAAATCAGTGATGCCCCCCACACGACGTTCAAAATCCATGATAGGAACTTTGAACTGATACCAAACTACATTGCGAGTTTCCCCATTGATAGTATTAACTACCTGATCAAAACGATCCGTAACATAATTTGAACCAACAGAGCCCGGGCCTAAATCTCCCGGACGCAAGCTCACTTTGTACTGATAATAGCTTTCAATGGTACCCAGGGTCAAATCCTGGTTAATGTCTTCCGTGTTAGGAACTGTTGTAGCAGCTGTTGATATTCCGTTTATGCTTTCAGTATTGGAGTTCCCTTCATTTCCATTATAGTTTTCATAACGCTCCAGTGTATTGAGATTTCCATCTCTGCGGAAATATTCATAGTCGTCGGCACTCAAATCCGCCTGATACTGATTGTATGCCGCAGGATCAAGAAAACCTAATAAATCAGCCATGTAATCATTAAAGAAAGTGCTTTCTGCCGCGCTGTTCAAGCCATCAAGTCCAATATCCTGCTGACTGTAATTATCAGATGTGGCATCAAATGCATTTACTACGTTGAAAGTAGTTGGGTAGAATCCCCAATCTGATTCAGCAACTTCCAATTGTTGATTTTGACTTGGGAATCCATTTTCGAAAGTCAAATGCGAATCATTTAATACGTCTTCCGAAACGTTTCCGAGGTTAAAATAAAGCTCACCCCCATTGATATTTTCTGAATCCTCGTTAAAAGGATCCAATAGCCAGAATTGAATGAATTCTACGTTAGTTGTTTCAAAATCAGTGGTTGTTAATGCGCGTTGCACTCCAGCCCATCTGGATTCCGGTTCAGCGAGTGTACCATCAGGATTAAGGCCGGCAGACTCAATTGTACCGTCTGGTAAATCAAAATTATACATCCCTCTTTGTGAAGGGTAGTAACTGATGTCAAAAGTTGGGGTATTAGGCGGAGTACCTGTAGGGAGCTGACGATTAGGAAATACCTCACTTTCCAAAATTTCACGCATCCGATGATCACTTCTTACATCTACATCAATTCCGGAAGGTGCTCCATCCCTGAAGAACAGCGGATCAATGGTGTACCAACTGATTTTGGCCTTATTGTAGTTATAAATAAGGCTATCCTCATAATTACCTTCCGGAAATAAATCTGCTTGTAATTTAGGCGTGGATGCTTGAAACCATTGATTGATAGAACGCAAGTCAATCACACTCTGGCTACCCTCAAAATCGTCCAAATAAGCATTGCCATCTTTCCCAACGGCCTTGGAATGGCCCGGAATCAAATAGGCGAATTCTGCTGCAAAATCAACGGAAGATTTTTGCTTTGTCTCAAGGAAAGGAATCGCATCAATCATTCTGGTGATGAAATCAGATTCCGTTCTGTAATTCACATCGGTGCCAAGAATAGTATTGTTCACAGGTTCATTTCCAACATTCACCTTTTGGGTAAGAGGCCGCTCTCGCAAATTCAGAATAGTGGCTCCCACCCCAAAATTATCGCTGATGGTATAGTCGAATCGGCTACCCATCATGGTTTTGGTTTGAATATTAAATAAGCTATTGCTTTCTAGGGAAATCTTAATAGGTGTTCCGGCACTAAGAATACCTTCATTAATGATTCGAACCCTACCTAAATTATAATCAACAGTGTAATCCTGATTTTCGATGAGTCGAACTCCACCGGCTGTTACTGAAACCGAACCTTGAGGAACGTTGATAGAATTGAGTGATATTTCTGCCCCTGAAGCGCTTTGATACTGCCCTTTAATTTTGAAACGATTGAGTGCCGGTATTTGCTGTGCGGCGGTTTTTGTAGAGTCATATAGCGGCTGGAAAACCACTTGATTAATCAATGCATTTGCTTCAGGTGTATCTCCAAGTCCTTCCCTGATTTTTCCGGCAAGATGCTTTCCAAATGGTTCAACTACAGGAAGATATATGCGCCCATTTTGTGATTCTATCAGCCCGCCCTGTGTTGCGGCATTATCCACGAAATCGAACATCCCATCCGGATAACTCTGATTGTTAAAATCGAGTTTGTCCATGTTCAGAATTTGCAAGAGCATTTTGCCTTCCAAAGGTGGACGAGGAATGTAGTTCATATCAATCCCTGTAGCCGGATTGTTATACCAAACATCAAGTCGGAAATTCTCTTTGCTAACTTGAAATGCTCCGATGTTGTATACGTTTTTCATCATCAGCTTCCAAAGCGGAGCTGTAGTATTATCAGAAGCGCGAATTTGTGTGATACTACTCTTGAGCATTTTCAGCATTAAAGCACTCGGTGCAGCAATACCATCCTGAGAAAGTGTACCAACCTGATAAGTTTCACCGTTGAGGGTATATTCATAAGAAACTGCCAATACCTCAGCGTTATTGAGTGCTTGACGAAGGCTTATAAAACCAAGTCGGGAATTATAAGTGTATTCGCTTTGACTAAGCTTCCGGGCATTTCCAACTCTCTCATAGTGAATGCCTTGCAAATAGCCCATTCCCATTTGAGAAATAGCTTGATTTGCATTGGTGAATCCAACTACGTTATCGTTGGTTATCATATCATTAAAGATATCGTTCTGGCGGTTGTCTGGATAACGCTGTGGAATGATGACTGTTTCCGGTCCATCAGTGAGTAAAGCGGCAGGAAGATCAGGACTTATGTAATCAATATGCTCACCTATATCTGTGAATGCCAATACATTACGAACATCTTGAGTGTTCGCTTGGTTATTTACAACCCACACCTCAATTCTAGTAATATTTACGCCAGAATTAACCACCGGCAAGCTTGCCATACTTTGATCATAAGTATCATGAAAAAACTGTGATAAGAAATAGTGGCGATTAGCTTCGTAGTTATCTGAGGTAATTTCGAACGTTTGTGTTTGAGCGCCCCCCGCAACTTCAATATCCTTGCGCTCTCCTTTTGCTTGTGAAAATACTGTTGTATTTCTGAGTCGTCCGAATTGTGTTTCGAGTTTCAAACCAAAAAGGCTCTGACTACCTTGTATCAGGGTTCCTTTAAGCGGTAAACTCACGTTACCTGCTTCAATTTTCTTTATGATTTCATCTTCTTCACCTGTATACTCGAGCTTCATCTGATTTTCAAAATCAAAGGCTGCTTCTGTATTATAATTAGTGTTGAGTTGAAGCTTGGTACCTATTTTACCAACTACATTCAATTGAATTCTTTGATTAAAATCGAAGGTTGAAATTGTTCTTTGGCTTTCGGGAATCCTTGGGTTGTCCTGCTTACTTACATTAACTCCAAAAGTTAATTCTGCAGAACCCTGAGGTCTGATTTCGATTTCGTTACTTCCGAAAATATTCTTGAATGCGTCTCCACCAATTTGAAGTTTCGGTGCCCAAGCTCTTTCCTGATCAGCTTCTTCTTCTTGCTTATCGGTCCAGAACTCAGAAAGGTTTTGGTCCATATCATATTCCAAAAACTCTTCCAAAGACATGCTAGTTCCTCTGCGGTAGTCAAAAACTCCACCAACGGACTGTACAATATTATAATTCCCGGTGAGTGGATCATATTCCACTTCATAATCGATATTATCAGGGAAACCAAGTGAAATGCCAGAGCCTGATTCTTGAGGAATAGGACTATCGGAATCATGAGGCATTGGCAAATCTGTACCGCCGGTATCTAACGGTGCAATGACATATCGCCTTGATACCTTCCTAGGTATCATTTTGGAGTCTTCGGCATTAAACTCTCCTCTTGCTACAGTCCAGATCAAAGCTGGAATTACAGCAAAAAGAAATCCGAATGAGGCTTTATTTCTCAGTCTCAAAGGTTGCAAGGTACTTATAGTTGTTTTAACGCCAGTTTTACAAGCTCTTCCACACGAAGGTCCGAACCCAGTTCAGCAAGTATCTTGTCTAACGTCTTCTCTGCCTTCAGTCGGTCAAAACCTAAAGAAGACAAAGCAGTTAACGCATCTTGTCTTGCAGTATTGCTTCCAACGGAAAAAATTTGTTTTCCGTCGAAATCTCCACCTATTTTGTCGCGCAAATCTATAATAATTCGTTCTGCAGTTTTAATTCCAATCCCTTTGATTGATTTCATCAAGCCCGCATTTCCCGACATAATTGCCTGTCGCAATTCAGCGGGGTTGAGTGCTGAAAGGATCATTCTACAAGTTCCAGCGCCTACACCTGACACCGAAATCAGTTTTCTGAAAATCCAACGCTCATCCTGATCGGCAAAGCCATAAAGTTCATAAGCATCTTCACGAATAATTTCGTGAATAAATAAGGTGCAAGCTTCAGAATCCTTCTTGATCTGGCTGAAGGTATGCAGCGAGATATGGGCAAAGTAGCCAATACCGCCACATTCGATTACAATGTGCGCCGGACTGAGGTCAGCCAGTCTTCCTTTCAAATACTCGATCATTCTGTATTATCTCTGGTTTGAGCGTCAACAACAGCAATACGTACCATATTCAGTATTTCTCTAACCGAACATCCCATCTGTAAAATGTGAAAAGACTTTTTCATTCCAAGTAAAATAGGACCAATAGCTTCCATTTCACCAAGCTCTTGCAGCAATTTATAGGCTATATTTCCGGCAGCAAGATTAGGGAAAATCAATGTGTTAACCTTTTTATCCGCCAATTCACTGAAAGGGAAAGTTTCAGTAAGCATTTCATTATTGAGCGCGAAATTAGCTTGAATTTCACCATCCACATTCAGTTCAGGATGATGCTCATG
>JBDNHP010000471.1:0-16697 GCA_041688765.1 Flavobacteriales bacterium | reverse complement strand
GAATGCCTCCTTACTTGAAGTGCCGGCCTCAGAAGAAAGCAAAGACATCAAAATTGCTGTTGGCCTTTGGCAAAGCCTTTTGGAACAAAGAGCTGATCGAAAAAGTCTATTTATAAATCTAGGTGGCGGAGTAGTTTGCGATTTAGGAGGATTTGTGGCGAGTACGTATAAACGCGGCATCGCATTTATTAATATTCCAACTTCATTACTTGGCATGGTAGATGCAGGAATTGGAGGCAAAACCGGGATTGATTTAGACCAAAACAAAAACATCATCGGAACATTTTCTGCTGCACAGTACACCTTTGTGGATCCATTTTTTCTCAAAACTCTTGCTGAATCGGAGCTGAGGAGCGGATTTGCCGAAATGATTAAGCATGCTCTAATTAAAGGAGACGATCACTGGAAAAAGATTAAAGCGATAAAAATACTGAACCGGCTTTCCATCAAAGACTTGATTGAGCCGAGTTTGAGAATAAAGGAAGACGTAGTTTTAAGCGATCCTTTAGAGCAAAATGAAAGGAAAAAACTGAATCTTGGACATAGTATTGCACATGCTTTGGAGTCGCTTTTTATGAATGAATCCAGCCCTTTGAGTCATGGAGACGCTGTTGCTCATGGCTTGAGAGCAGAAACTCGAATTGCACAGCAAATGGGTATTTGTTCTGATGAAATCTTGGCAGAAGTAGAGGAGCTCATCCAACATTTTTATGGGCCATTACCTTCATACACCGAAGATCAGCTCATGCCATTTCTTATAAATGACAAGAAAAATCAAGGTAAAAAGTTATATTTTTCATTGTTGAGGAAGCCTGGCGAAATCGCTTTAGATGTTGAAGTCACAAGTCTTGGATAAAAAGTCCTTTCGAGAAGTAGTATGTTGATTTAAATGCAAGCGATATTTGTATCAAATTAATCTGCCGATTCAGGAATCATAGAGCCGCTCATCCTATTTTAACAAAGAATTTCTTTCTTTTCACGGCCTTAGCAGATTGCAGCCCTTATCTTTGCTTCAATGGAAAAATTGATCCGAACTGAGAATATTCGAAAAATTTACTCGATTGGCAATCAGGAAGTGCGAGCCTTGGATGGGGTTAGTTTGACCGTAGAGCGCAATGAATACTTGGCGCTGATGGGACCTTCGGGTTCAGGAAAATCGACTTTGATGAATATTTTGGGCTGTCTCGATACGCCTAGTTCAGGGAGTTATTGGCTAAATGGCCCAGATGTTAGTCAATTGAGCGACAATGAATTGGCTCAAGTTCGGAACAAGGAAATCGGTTTCGTTTTTCAAACTTTCAACTTGTTACCTCGCTATACTTCCCTCGACAATGTGGCATTACCGCTCATTTACGCTGGGTTTCCAAAAGCTGAACGCGTTGAAAGGGCAAAAGAAGTGCTCAATCAAGTTGGATTGGGAGACAGGATGCATCATAATCCTAATGAGTTAAGCGGAGGTCAACGTCAACGTGTGGCCATTGCAAGGGCATTGGTGAATAATCCAACCATTATTTTGGCAGATGAGCCTACCGGTAATCTCGACACCAAAACCTCCTTTGAGATTATGGAGCTTTTTGATAAAATTCATTCCAACGGAAACACCATTATCATAGTTACTCACGAAGAGGATATTGCCAAATTCACCCGCAGAACCGTGCGTTTAAGGGACGGAGTAATAGAAACGGATGGAGCTTCCGCTCCAAGAGCGCAATGATGCTTCTCTGAGGAGCAAATTTTCCGTTCCTTTGCAGTCCTTTTTGAATATTCATGAGAACGCACGTAATCAACGATCTACTAGACCGCAGCAAGGCGGGAATGGAAGTTACTGTTTGTGGTTGGGTAAGAACCTTTCGCAATGATCAGTTTATAGCCATTAATGACGGCTCTACTATAAAAAACCTTCAGGCAGTTGTAAAGCTTGGAGATTTTGAAGATGAGTTATTGAAAAAACTCAATACCGGTGCGGCTGTTAGAATTATCGGCACCCTAGTTGAGTCTCAGGGAAAAGGACAAGAAACCGAAGTACAAGTGAAGCAATTGGAAATTTTGGGTGAAGCCAATCCGGATGAATTTCCGATCCAAATGAAACGTCATAGTCTCGAGTTTCTGAGAGAAAAAGCGCATTTGAGATTCAGAACTAGCACATTTAGTGCTGTTTTCAGAATGCGTCATGCTATGGCTTATGCCACGCACAAATATTTTAACGATCGCGGTTTCTTTGTAATGCACACTCCTATTATTACAGGTTCTGATGCAGAAGGCGCTGGCGAAATGTTTCGGGTTACCACACTCGATCTTGCTAACCCGCCAAAGAATGAAGATGGTAGCATCAATACTTCGGAAGATTTTTTCGGAAAAGTAACTAATCTTACCGTTAGTGGACAGTTGGAAGCCGAACTCGCGGCTTTGGCTTTGGGCAAGGTTTATACTTTCGGCCCAACTTTCAGGGCTGAAAACTCCAACACTTCTCGACATCTCGCTGAGTTTTGGATGATAGAGCCAGAAGTGGCATTTGCTGATATTCAGTCGAACATGAATCTGGCAGAAGACTTCTTGCGATTCCTTTGTGCTTATGCCCTCGAACATTGCAATGATGATTTGGAATTTTTGGAAGAACGGGAGCGAAATGAAGATAAGTTAAAGCCTGAAAATGAGCGAAATGCGATGGCTTTGCGCGAGCGTTTGAGCTTTGTTAGTCAAAATCCATTCGAGCGACTTACTTACACCGAAGCCATTCAGATATTAAGAGATAGTAAGCCCTATAAAAAAGGTAAGTTCAAATATCCGGTAGAATGGGGAATCGATTTACAGAGTGAACACGAGCGTTATTTGGTAGAGCAACACTTCAATAAGCCAGTAATACTCATCAATTATCCGGCAGCTATAAAAGCTTTCTATATGCGTTTGAATGAAGATGGCAAAACGGTAGCTGCAATGGATGTTTTAGCCCCCGGAATTGGCGAAATAATTGGTGGCAGCCAGCGTGAAGAGCGTTATGATATGTTATTAAAGAAGTGTGATGAATTTCATGTGCCTCATGAGGAATTGTGGTGGTATTTGGAGACCAGGAAGTTTGGAACTTGTCCTCATGCTGGATTCGGACTCGGATTTGAGCGATTGGTGATGTTTGTAACCGGCATGTCGAATATTCGCGATGTAATTCCTTTCCCACGTACACCGCTGAATGCTGAGTTTTAATTACGATTTAGGAATTTCTTGAAAATAGTTTTGCTCCGCTTTGGCATAATTTTTAACTTGTAGCACATAGAGAGGATACATAATGATCGTTTATTTGAAGAGGGGTTAAAAGAAGGTAGAAGATGCTGAAGCAATCAATGAGTCAAAAGCTTTTACAAAAGCTTTCACCGCAACAAATACAACTGATGAAGTTGTTGCAAGTTCCGACTATGGAGCTTGACCAACGCATTAAGGAGGAGATGGAAATAAATCCGGCTCTCGAAGAAGGGGCAGATCAGGATGAAAGTGATACTTATGAAGATGAACAGGAGCATGAGTCGGAGAATGACGATAGCCGCGATGATTTTGATATGAGCGACTATTTGGATGATGATGATACTCCGGATTACAAACTTTCTGCCAATAATCACAGTGCCGACAATGACGATCGCGAAATTCCCCTCGGAAGTGGTCGTACCTTTCATGAGTTGCTCACAGCTCAATTGGGATTGAGAAGGTTGACTCCACAACAGGAAATGTTAGCAACCAATATCATCGGAAATTTGGATGACAGTGGTTATTTGAGTAGGGATTTGGCGAGTATGGTTAATGATCTGGCTTTTACCCAGAACATCAGAACAAGCATTGAAGAGCTTGAAGTAGTGCTTAAAATGATTCAGGAATTGGATCCTCCTGGAGTTGGAGCAAGAAATCTACAAGAATGCCTGGTTATTCAGTTAAAACGAGAAGAGTACGCCGATGAAATCCATGAAATGGCGGAAGAAATCGTGGAAAAGCATTTTGAGGAATTTACACGCAAGCACTTCGATAAGATTCAGAAAAAGATGGAGATCAATGATGAGGACCTGAAACAAGCCATCGAAGTGATTATCAAGCTGAATCCAAAGCCAGGAAACAGTATGCAGGAGAGCTCTCGAAGTGCTCAGCAAATTATTCCGGATTTCATCATTAATGTGGAAGAAGAAAAACTGTTGCTTAGTCTTAACCAACGCAACGCGCCGGAGTTAAGAGTTAGTCGTCAGTACAAAGAAATGTTGGAAACATACGCCGCTTCTAAGGGCGATGCTAAACAAAAAGAAGCGGTTCAATTTGTACGTCAGAAGATAGACGCTGCCAAATGGTTTATTGATGCAATTCATCAAAGACAGCAAACCTTGCTGATTACGATGAATGCCATAATGGAGTATCAACGCGAGTATTTTTTGACCGGCGATGAAACCAAGTTGCGTCCGATGATTTTGAAGGATATAGCCGAAGTAGTGAGTATGGATATTTCAACTATTTCGAGGGTAGCCAACAGTAAATATGTACTTACACCTTATGGAACAACACTGTTAAAATTCTTTTTCTCTGAATCTTTGAGTACTGATAGTGGAGAGGAAGTATCAACCCGAGAAGTAAAGAAGATATTGCAGGAAGCCATTGTTGGAGAAGAAAAACGCAAGCCGCTTACGGATGATCGCCT
The DNA here is from genome assembly GCA_041688765.1 of Flavobacteriales bacterium. Classification (GTDB taxonomy): domain Bacteria; phylum Bacteroidota; class Bacteroidia; order Flavobacteriales_D; family Sanyastnellaceae; genus JBDNHP01. The sequence continues at coordinate 12,034 of JBDNHP010000471.1, read as the reverse complement.
CATGCAACTTTTGCAGGAAAAGGGCTACAATATTGCCCGCAGAACAGTAGCTAAATATCGTGAGCAACTCAACATTCCTGTGGCTAGACTTCGCAAGGAACTATAATATGCTTCAATTTGCGCGTATTATTTCTGCTGTTTTTCATCCTTTGGGAATGCCATTGGCCATATTTTTTATTGCCGTTTTATTTGATCCTTATTTTAGAAATTTCTTTCCAGCTCAGTTGATCGGCTTATTTGCTATCATTTTGATGATTAATATTATAGCGCCTGGTTTGAGTTTGTATTTTATGTGGAAGCGTGGATTGATAGGAGATTTGAATATCAGTAAGCGTTCTGAACGATGGTTGCCTTTTTTTATCGTTTTGGTTTATTATGCGTTGTCGTATTATATGTTAAGGCAACGAGATTTACCTATTCCGTATGCGGTTTACAGTATGTTTTTAGGGGTAATTATTACTCTGATAGCGGCTATTCTGGTTAATTCATTTTGGAAGATCAGTATTCACATGATGTCTGCTGGTGGCCTTGTTGGGACTTTTGCTGGATTATTTGTTTTACATCAATATTCCAATGCCACTTTGTTGGCGGGCTTGATAGCCATTGCTTCTTTTGTTGGATTCTCCAGAATAATTACCAAAAATCATACTCCGGCGCAGGTGTATGTGGGTTTCGTAGTGGGATTTTTATTAAACTATGCAACGATTTCTTTGGGAGTGGTAATATAGATTTACTCACATCGAATTGCAAATGGGCTTTAGTATCGCAAAAGGCGCAAAGCAAAAAGAAAGATCGCAACACAATTCTTAGCATTTTATGTGCTGAAATAAGAGCCCAATCTTGCGTCCATTTCTTCGCGAAACTTGGCGTCTCCAAGCCTTGGTGGCTGCCGCGGAATCCTGAATTCTGAAAATTGACAGAAAGGTCATTTCCGATCAATTGAAAAAATAGGACTTAATAAATAAATAATCCGAATTGTTATTTTTCCTTGCACTTAAGGAATACTCAAGCTCAAGCCAATAGAATATGGGCTGAGTTCAATTCCTTTATTATCTTTCAGAAATGATGATAAACTATACCACGTATTTACTCCCAATTTACCATAGCTAATTCTTGCAGTTAGGCCATATCGGAATAATTGAGCCTCCGGCATTCCTTTAGTTTTATAGGTGCCGTCATCATCTTTGAATTTGTTGTGAACATTAACCAAAACACCAGCTTTACCTCCAACAGCAAATGTGAATGGCCTATCGCCATTAGTCCTAACTCTCAATTCTAATCGCAAATCAATGTAATTACTTGAAATTTTATTCTTTTTGTAGGAAATGGAATCATCAAGAGGTAGGAGCGTTAAATAATCATCCGTATTAGCCGTGTCCTGAGCAAAATAGGCATTGTGATGAACATTATGCGATGAAAATCCATAACCAAAAGCTAAGCCAAGATTCTTTTTTAGCAATGGCTTTTCAAGGAAAGAATAAAATGAAAACCCAGGAGAGTATCCTCTGCTTTCAACCCCTTTTGGCATTTCTAGCCAGCCATCAGTGGTAAATTCAATCATGAATTGATCACGCTTGGCTTTAAGTTTTTGAGACTTAGTAGAAGGAACTTGAGTTAAAGTGGAGTCCTGAGAGAACACCATTGTAGAAATCAGGAATAAGCAGAGAAATGATAATGCGTATTTCATTGGTAAGTTTTTAAATGTTCTTGCCATTTCCAGGCATCTCGTAATGCATCTTCGAGTGATTTTTCAGCTTTCCAGCCTAATTCACGTGCAGCTTTATCAGGACTCGCCCAAATTTGTTCCACATCACCATCTCTTCTTGCGCCAATTTTATAGTTGAGCTTATTTCCGCTCACTTTTTCGAAACTATTTATAACTTCTAAAACCGTATTTCCTCTTCCGGTTCCCACGTTGTAAGCTTCGCATTGACCATTATTTTTTTCAAGCCATTCAAATGCTTTAATGTGAGCCTTTGCCAGATCAACCACATGGATATAATCACGAACACAAGAACCATCCGCCGTTTTATAATCATTTCCGAAAACGGTAAGCGAATCGCGTAAGCCCGCACCTGTTTGAGTTATGAAAGGTACAAGATTATCAGGGACACCCAAAGGCAATTCGCCAATAATTCCACTTGGATGTGCGCCAATTGGATTGAAATACCTCAATAGCACCGCGCCAAGTGTACTGGAAGCCTTATTGGCATCCCGTATCATTTGTTCACACACCTGCTTGGTATAACCATAGGGTGAATTGGCTTCTTGCGTAGGGGTATCTTCGGTTACGGGTAAATGCTCAGGTTGACCATAAACAGTGCAGGACGAAGAGAAAACGAGATGTTTGATTTGTTGGGCTTCCATTGCTTCCAATAAGCTAATCATCCCAGCGATATTGTTTTTAAAATAACTGAGCGGGTACTTAACACTTTGCCCAACAGCTTTAAACGCAGCAAAGTGAATCACTCCAACTGGTGCTTCTTCTTCAAATATGGCCTTTAAGCCTTCGGTATCATTAACATCAATATCATAGACCGAAATTGCTGTATTGCATAATTCGCCAAGTCCGTCTAGCACTGCCCTTTCGGAATTACTGAAGTTATCGATGATGAAAGGTTCGTAGCCTGCCGCCACTAATTCAACCACAGTATGAGAGCCAATGAATCCGGCGCCTCCTGTGACAGCAATTTTACGATTGCGCATCTTCATGTGTCGAAAATAAGGATATGAACTTAATTATCCGCAATTAAACTGAAACATTCGCAAAAGCTTATCGTATGAATAAGATGTAATCTACTTTAGCTATGAGCGTGAACCTAAACAATTCGTACTTTGATCTCTCCTATCTGAATCAGGTGTTTCAGGGAAACCGAGACCTTATCAACCAAATCATTTCATTGTTCTTGGATCAGGTCCCGGGCTATATCAGTGAAATGGAAATGAAGATCAGTGAGGGTAAACCGGGAGAGCTGCATCCATTGGCCCATAAAGCCAAATCATCTATTGCTATGTTGGGAATGAAAAGCATGGAGCAATTGGTTTTGGTAATTGAGTTTAATTCCAAGAATCAGCGCGACATGGATAAATTACCGGCAATGGTAAAGGAATTGGTTAGAATGAATGAAGACGCCTGCGGACATTTGAGAGAATGGATGATGAGGAGTTCTTCAGCAGCCTAACTAGTGATGAGGTTTTTTTAACCTCGGGTAAATTTCATAAAGGGAAGGTTCACCAGAGCCGTTCCCTTTTGTTATTTTTACAGGGATGAAATGGGATTGGACCATAAATGATTTGAATCAACTCAAAGAGTTGGGTATTTCTACATCCGAAGCGGAGTCTCAATTATTGAGGCTTCAGAACGGGTTTTCGTCGCCAAATCTCTTGGCCCCGGCGCGCATTTCGGATGGCATTAAGTTGCTATCAACTGATGAAGAAAAGCATTTGGAATTACTTTTTGAAGAAAAGAAAAATGGACTCAGTATTTGCAAATTCGTGCCGGCATCTGGAGCTGCGAGCCGCATGTTTGTTCATTTGCACAGCATTGGTCAAGACAGTATGATGATTCGGCCAAGGAATTTATGGCTCATTTGCGTGATTTCCCCTTTTGGCCAAAGCTTCAGCAAATTGCGCAGGGCAAAAATATAAGTAACGAGAGTCATTGGTCCAGATTATTATTAGACGTTTCAGGCTTGGGCTATGGCAATTTGCCAAAGGGTCTGGTTGATTTTCATCAATATCCAGAGGGTTCACGAACGGCATTTCAAGAACAAATATTTGAACTTCCTTTTTATGCAGTTCATGGCAGAAGTGCAGCTCTTCATTTTACTGTTGCGGCTGAATTTATTGAGCGAATTCGAATTCATTTACTCAACACTATCGCGGAAATTGAAGAAAGTGCGGATATCGAAATTCATTTTGAACTGAGTACACAAAACGCATCAACAGATACTTTGGCGGGCACTTCGGAAGGTAAACCTTTCAGAGATCATAATAATAGATTGGTTTTTAGACCTGGCGGGCATGGGGCATTGCTGAAAAATTTGAGTAACGTTCAAGCAGATATTGTTTTTATTAAAAATATCGATAACGTAGTACCTGATGCAGCCAAGGAAGATGTTTTGAGATACAAACGGGTTCTGGCGGGTCATTTGCTTAAGCTCGCGGAAAAGATCAAATCAGTTTCGGAAGCATTAATAAATGATAAAGAGAATTCTATTTCGGAAGCGCTTCAATTATTGCAGGATGAGCTTGGCTATGTTGTAAAGCGAATGCCTGATAAACAAGAGATTTTGCAATTACTAAGCAGACCATTAAGAGTTTGTGGAATGGTAAAGAATGAAGGCGAACCAGGTGGAGGACCGTTTTGGGTTCAGGAGAGCTCAGGAAATATCAGCTTACAAATCGTTGAGAAGGCGCAAATTGATTTGAGTTCCTTGAAACAAGCTGAAATTCTGGCATCAAGCACTCACTTTAATCCGGTAGATATTGTTGCGATGCCTAAAGGGGCATTAGGTTTAGCGAAGGATTTAACCGATTATATTGATCCAGAGATGGGATTTATGTCGGCCAAAACATTTGAAGGACGAGCATTACTGGCTTTAGAGCATCCGGGACTTTGGAACGGATCAATGGCCAATTGGAACACTGTTTTTGTTGAGGTTCCACTTTTCACATTTAATCCAGTAAAAACGGTAAATGACTTATTGCGACCGATTCACCGGTTTGCAAAGGTTACGTTTTGATTTCAAGAACATTATCACAAAAATCATACTCTCTGTTTTCGTGATTGGAGCAAACCACCAGGGTTTTTCCTTGACTGAATTCTGCCGTTAAATCGCGGTACCATTGAACAGCTTTTGCATCTAAGTTTGAAGCGGGTTCATCAAGAAGAATTAATGGGACATCACTCATTAAGGCGAGACTCAGCCTTAATCGCTGTTTCATGCCACTAGAAAAATGCCTAATTTGTTTGTGTGCATGAGCTTGTAATCCGCTTCGTTCTATAATATCTGCGAGTTTTAATCCTTTGACAGGCGACTTAAATTTGAAGTGAAAAGCAATGGCTTCTTCAAGGGTAAACAGTCCTGGAATATCGAGGTAGGGTGCCGCTATACTGATTTGTTTATAAACCACATCGGGCTTAATATTTTCTGTTCCCAGTTGATGCGTTATGCTGCCTTCAGAAGGAGAGAAATAGGCTGAAATAATACGAAGCAGCGTTGATTTCCCTGATCCATTTCCTCCTAAAATAGCTTGTTTGGAGCCGCTAGCAATTTCGAGTTCCAGGTTTCTGAAAACCCATTCTCTGTTGAATCGCTTACCTAGATTTTGAATTTGAATCCGCATTTTGCAGATTTATTGAGGACCGCGCATGATGCCATTTTCTGATTCTCGAATGAAGTCAAGAATGGCTTGCTTTTCTGGTGATTGGGGAAGTTCAATTTCAGCGGCAGTAATTGCACGACTCATATTTGAATTGTGTACATAAATAGACCTGTAAACATCTTCAATATGCGCAATGCTTTCGTTGCTGAACCCTCTCCTACGAAGTCCAACGGTATTTACACCGGCAAAAGAAAGAGGCTCACGTGCAGCTTTTACGAAAGGAGGAACATTTTTTCTAACTAGAGAACCCCCTGCAATAAAAGAATGCTGACCAATTCTGATGAATTGCTGAACAGCTACAACTCCTTCAATTACAACCCAATCTTCCACATTTACGTGTCCAGCAACATTAGCTGAGTTCGCAATTACGCAATGGTTTCCGATAATTGCATCATGTGCAACGTGCACATAAGCCATCAAAAGGCAATGACTGCCAACTTTAGTAGTGAATCGATCCTTAGTTCCCCGATTAATGGTAACACATTCGCGGATGGTAGTATTATCGCCGATTTCAGCCGTTGTTCTTTCTCCTTCGAATTTCAGATCTTGTGGAATTGCACTTATAACAGCTCCCGGAAAAATTCGGCAGTTTTTACCGATTCGTGCACCATCCATGATGGTAACATTAGACCCAATCCAGGTTCCATCACCTATCTCAACATCACCTGAAATAGATGTGAAATGGCCTATCTCGACATTTTTGCCGATTTTGGCATCTGGGTGTACAAAGTAAAGTATTGACATGTTGCTGAATTCGCTTAAAAGCTAATTAATTATTTCGCTCTTTCACAATTTGTGCCAACATGGTAGCTTCAGACACGAGATTTCCCCGAACAAAAGCTTGTCCCGTCATATTTACCAATCCTCTTCGGATAGGTGATTCGAGTTTTAGTTTGAACACAATCGTATCCCCTGGAACCACTTTTTGTTTGAACTTCACATTATCTATTTTCATAAAATAGGTACTGTAATTCTCGGGGTCAGGCACCGAGCTAAGTGCAAAAATTCCCCCTACTTGAGCCATTGCCTCGAGTTGTAAAACTCCCGGCATTACCGGATTTCCCGGAAAATGTCCCTGAAAAAAAGGCTCATTAAAAGTGATGTTTTTCACGCCGATAATATGATCGCTTCCCATTTCCATGATCTTATCAACCAGCAGAAATGGATAGCGATGCGGCAACATAGCCGATATTTGGTTGATATCGTAAAGCGCTTCTTTATTGAGATCGAAGTACTCTTTGCCCTTTTTCTCTTGTTGAACAAGCTCTTTGAGAATTTTCGCAAACGCTACATTTCCGGCATGTCCCGGGCGAGCAGCCAAGATATGTCCACGAATAAATCTTCCTGTTAAAGCAAGATCTCCAACAATGTCTAAAAGTTTGTGACGAGCAGGCTCGTTTTCGTATTGCAGATCAAGAGTATTTAAAACGCCAATACCTTTTATTTCAACTTGAAGATCTTCTTTGCCTAGTTTTTTAAGGATAGACTGGATTTCATCAGTGCTGTAAGGTCTTTCTACCAGTACTATTGCATTATCCAAGGCTCCTCCTTTGATCAATCCCTGATCAGCTAAAAAGGCGAGTTCTTTAAGGAATACAAATGTTCGGCACTTGGAAATTTCATCAACAAATTCTTCGAGTCGGTACATGCTTGCATGCTGTGTTCCGAGTATAGGAGAATTATAATCTACCATCACAGTAAGTCTGAATTCACCCCCATTGGTGGGCACAGCGAGCATTTCAACTTTCTTTTCGGGGTCTTCGTAAGCTATAGTTTCTCTAATAACTAAAAATTTTCGATCAGCTTTTTGTTCTTCGAAACCTATTTCATTGATGGCTTCAACAAAAGGCTTAGAGCTGCCGTCCATGATCGGAACTTCTGGTCCATCAAGTTGAATCAGAGCATTATCGACTAAAGATCCGTACAGTGCTGCCAATACGTGTTCTGTGGTATAAACCCTTGCCCCTTTAAATTCGAGTGTTGTACCGCGCTGAGTTCCGACTACAAGATCAGGATCAGCCGGTATAATAGGCTGACCATCCATGTCTATACGTTGAAATTTGTATCCATGATTTTCGGGTGCCGGAAGGATATTGAGGTTCACTTTTGCTCCTGTATGAAGACCGATACCGGAAATGCGGACCGGAGCTTTTAATGTGCGTTGATTGTTGTTCATTAATCCTGATTTGTTCCGCCTGACTGAGCTTTCAGGCTTTTTTCCAGCTTATCTAATCGCTGAAGAATATCGGGTAATTTTCTAAATCCGACATAGGCGCGTTTGTAATCGCCTATACCAAATGCCGGTGAACCTTGTACAATTGTTCCCGGAGTATTTATAGAGGAACCGATACCAGATTGAGCTGCAATTTTAACTTCATCAGCAATAAAAAGATGGCCCACAATTCCCACCTGTCCACCAATCATGCAGTTTTTGCCGATACGCGTAGATCCTGCCACGCCTGTTTGGGCAGCAATCACAGTGTTTTCGCCTATTTCAACATTATGTGCGATCTGGATGAGGTTGTCGAGTTTAACGCCATCAGCAATTCGAGTAGAGCCTAATGTGGCGCGGTCGATGCTAGTATTGGCACCAATTTCAACGCGGTTGCCAATGACGACATTGCCAATTTGAGCTACTTTTTTATAATCTTGGGAATTTTGAGCTGCGAATCCAAATCCATCAGCCCCTAAAACCACTCCAGAGTGCATTACACAATCATTACCAATAATAGTAGAGTCGTAAATCTTGACGCCCTGATAAATATTACAAGCCTCACCAATCAATACCTCATCGCTGATCATACACCCGGCATATATTTTAGTGCCTTTTCCGATTTTACAATTTGCGCCAATACTAACCAATGGACCAATATAAACTTCTTGTCCAATTTCGGTACTTGCATCGATAATTGCTGAGGGATGAATTCCTTTTTTGTCGTTTTTACGTTGATTGTAGAAATCGAGTAAAAGGGCAAAACTGGAATAGGGGTCTTTAACTTTTATGAGGGTAAGAGTAGCAGGCAAATCTTGTTCTGCAACGAAATCAGAGCCAACAATAGCAAGGCTGGCCTTGGTATTGTATATGTGTGTTGCATATTTGGGATTAGCGAGAAATGTAAGCGAACCAGATTCGCCTTCTTCGATTTTCGAGAGGCGACTCACCTTGGTGTTGGGATCTCCAAAGATCTCTCCACCCAACAGTGCAGCTATTTGGGAAGCGGAAAATTCCATCGGGCACAAAAGTAAGAATAATCCTTTTGCCTGATTCAGATTGTTTTACCTTCTGATTTAAACGGTGCCAGCTTGAGTGGACTTTAAAGCCAAATACTTGGAAAGCTCTCAACCATTGTTCTATGCTTTGATGATTCAGCTTGAGAAACAGGCCCCCTGTGTTCAACTCATTTGATAGAATCCATCAAACTAAACATCACTTGTATCATGAAATCTTAGCTAGACGTTATTAAGATTTAAGGTAATTACAGATATCCCGGAATCTTTGTTTTCTACTTCACCATAACAGTATCTAAAGAAAATCCCCATCATAATCAAGATTTTAGCAAAATACGTCGTTCGAGAATTCGGATGTTTCCAGATTAGTTTGAAAACATTCCCTGTAGACAATATTTCAGGCATTTTACTCAGAACATGAAATTTCATTATTACTAATTCCACCAATTCCCTTGAGCCAAAATCCTGTTCTGAAATTTGCACTTAGAACAGAGAGCACAGAAATATGAATGCAGTTAATTCAAGCTACGGAAATGTGAAGGGTATGAAAATTATAATAAATGGATTAAAATTCCAATAATATTAAAATTGGCAGTAAATGGTTACTGAGTTAAATAGTTTATCTTTTGAGTAAAATAGTCCCATTTAATACTGTTCCATCGCCCAAATAGCAATCCTCAGAACTCAAGATATAGAAGTAAGAACCTTCTTCTAATTCATCCCCGTTATTATTGAGTCCTTGCCAGATCAAATCGGTGCTTCGCAAGTTATAAACTTCATTGCCCCAACGGTTATAAATAACCACATGACAAGCTCTGTAAAACATTTCGTGGAAATTAATTTGATCATTGGTTCCATCTCCATTTGGGCTGAACACATTGAAATCTTGAGTTTCACATTCAATATTTTCAACATAAATGGAATCTGAAACATAGCAGCCATCCATTGTATAACCATCTATAAATAGCCAGCCTGTTTCGGTAATTACATATATGTTAGTGCTGCTTCCATCGGGCCATTCAAATGAAGCTAAACCTTCTGGAGCATCAATCAACATTACTGCTCCGGAACAATACTCAGAATCTTCAGCAACTAGAATTTCAGGTGTATCAAAAACTGTTATTTCTGAATCTATGCTTAAGACACTGCAATATTGATTTTCAATTAATACCTGATAGATGCCAGAATATTGAGAGTTGACGTTGGGAAAGAATAAAGTGTTTCCGGCTATTGTATCTCCAATTGGTGTGAACCAAGTGTAGGAATAATCACCATTTTCGATAGAAATAGTTAAATCCTCGCCCTCACACAATATTTGGGGAGCAAGAATAGAGTCATTATAAGTTGAAAAATAAACTTCGTATTGAATCGTAGCAGGCAAGGCTTCACAACCGAAAGCATTAAATGGAATGATGATTATTTCTCCGCTATTATAAAGAGCCCCTGTATTGTAAGAGAAACCTGTATAAAAGAGATCGCCATCCCCATCAAACCAATTTGCTATGTTGCCTCCCGAATTCAATGAAAGGCTAGCTCCGGAGCATAGGTTGTGATATTCATCATCCAAGTTTTCCGGTACAGGATTGGCGGCAGGAATGTATATGATGGTATCAGAAATGCAACCATAGAAATCTGTTGCTTGAATCACTAGGGTATTTGATTGGTGAGGTAAATAAATACTGAAATTACCGCCTATATATTGATCAGGAAGCCAATAGTATGTTTCGAATGGACCTGACGCTACATAATTAATTGTATCGCCAACACAATAAGGCGCGGCCCCATCAGAATCTATTTCAAGAATGCTATTGGGCGATACAAATAGATTGAAATACAAAGTATCACTGGCGCATTGTTCATCGTAGTTGAAAGCGGTGTATTGCCCGTTCCAGAACTCATTTGCAAATGGAATATGCCATTCATTATTGAAAAAAGTTTGACCATTAGGGCCTGCCCAGTGACTGAGAAATTGACTACCCGTTTCGAGATGAACCTCATGACCAAAACAAACCGTATCAGGATTTAATATTTCAGGCGATTGCGATGCTGGGTTTATGAATATTTCAAATGCGGCAAATAGACTAGTGCATTCTTCATCTGCAACGGTGAACCAAAGGATAGTATCATTATATAAACCTTCAAAAATAATTGTATCCTGATGTGAAAATGGCTCAGAATCATTTTGATGGTAATACCAATCAATTTCTAAATCTGTATTCAAAATCATACTTGCAGAATCACCTTCACAAATAACCATACTTTCTGCAGAAGGCAAGGGAAGGGGATATGCGATTATTTCAATCGGATCTGAAACTCCAATACATCCAACTTCGTCATAAGTCATAACGTAATACGTTCCGGGTTCGAAAATCCATAGTTGATCGCCACCAACGCCTCCCGGAACCCATTCATACATTTGCATTCCTGAATTGGCGACAAGCAAGGCGCTATCACCCGGACACAACATACTATCGCCTACAAGTGTCAATGTGGCTGGAGTGTCAGATTCGGTAATTTCAATTTCCATTTGAGTACTAATTCCGCAAAGAGTTGAAGTTACTTCATATAATCCTGGCCATACTGCAATTTGTAAATCATAAGAATTATAGAACGGAGCACCCCATTGAATTACAGCCTCAGGATTAGTAATTACTTGTAAAGTGATTGCTCCATTTACACATAATTCAGTTCCAGGATAGGAGAGCAAATATGGACTACTGTATTCTTTTACTTCAACGAAATTGGATTCCATTATACATCCATCTTCCAATTCGATTATGCAATAATAATAGCCAGGAACTTCTGCATAAATGGTTTCTTCATTGCTGATAATAGTACCATAAGGATCGATCCATTCAAACGCTATTCCTTCTTGAGCTGTAATTTGGACAGAATCGCCAGGACAAACAATTCCATTCGCTGGCGACATGTTTATTTGCGGGTGAAGGCGACTTTGAAGATAGAAATCATTATGCGAAAGATCAGAGCATCCATCTACAGATATAGTATCTCCATCTAAATTGTACCAGCCGAATTGATTTACCAATATTGAATCTTCAGATAATTGTGAAATAATTCCGGGACCGGTCCATGAATAGTTTGCACCACCGGAGGCTGTTAATAATACCGTATCTCCCGGGCAAACAAAATTGTCGCCGCTTATCAAGACATTAATGTAGGGCTGATCGTAAATAGTAACATGTATTAATAAAGTAACTATGGGGTATGGCACTTCGCCGGAGTCGCAAATGGAGGGCGAATACCTCAAATGTTCTGCAAATATGGTGTACCATCCATCGCTATAAAATTCGATAGGTGATTGGTGTTCCTGATTTTCATTATTACTTACATAATCGGGAGCATTTGCATAAGGTTCTGTCCACCATTCAGAGAATCCATAAATAACAGGGTTACCAGT
>JBDNHP010000470.1:0-2964 GCA_041688765.1 Flavobacteriales bacterium | reverse complement strand
TTTTCGGACTCACTTGGCAGGGTTACGATTCCGGATTGTAATTCGAATGTCAATTACAGTATTCAGAGCGTAGAATATTCTGAAACTGGGACATGGAAAAAGTATCCAAAAATTTGGTTAATGGAACGCAAAACTATTGATTTGGAAGAAGCTTTAATACTAACTCTTCCAAATGATGAGTTTGAGACTTTACTTTTGAAACCTCGTGTATTTCCAGGAGCATTGCAAAAAATTGAACTTAAAAAGATACAAAATTTTAATGGATCAAGTCTTTCAAATGCTCTTAATAGTATTCCCGGATTGCGATTTGATGAACGTGGTCAGGGTGGTTCAAGGCGGTTGAATATCCGAGGCAATTTTACCCGTTCTGCCTTTGGAGTGCGTTCATTACCATTGTACTTGGATGAAGTGCCTTTAACCGGTCCAGAAGGAAGCACTCCTTTAGAAATTGTAGATCAGGAATTCCTAAGTTCATTCCAAGTTGATAAGGGCATTAGCAGAGCTGAACATGGCTCAGCCAATGGTGGGGCGCTTGTTCTCCATTCCAGCAGATCGAACATTCTTAGTTCAGCGATAGAAACATCGGCTAATGCAGGAAGCAATGGATATCTGAGACAACATTCCGGCTTCCATTATGCAGGGCTAAAGTCATTTGTGGTTTTTCGGCAAATCAATCAGCAATTAGAAGGCTATCGTGAGCAAGAATCCAATCAGAAAAGTCAGTACTTTCTGAATCTAGGACATACATTCGAGAACAATTCTAGCTTGCAGTTTTTAAATATATACTATAACGGCAAATGGGATCTACCTGGATCTTTAAACGCAACTGAAGTAGCCGAAAATCCAACACAAGCTAGGGCTTATAGCAAAGCTGCCAATGCTTCCGTTTCAAAGACTTACCTTTTGAATGCACTAACTTTTCATTCCAATAATATTAAAAAAATCAGTCATATAAGCTCCGTTTTTTTAAATATCAATGATAAGCTGAATCCTTACGGAACCAGTCCATTTTTCTCGGGATACAAGGATGAAAACAGTGTGGCTTATGGCTTACGCAGCAATGTAAAATACAGAATAAATCAAGTTCATGAATTCCAATTCGGAACAGAAATTCAAACTGAATCGGGAGATTATTTGGAATATACCAATGTTGGTGGGGTTCCTGAAGATCTCAAATACCACAATGAAACCACATTTTTATATCAGAATTCATACCTCAGTTATAAATTCAAGTATCAAAAATACACTGTTGAAGTTTCTGGAACACATAAGTATTATCAGATCGATAACAAAGGCTTTTCGAACACCCTTGACACTTCATTAAATAGCCAAAAAAACTACCGACCTGAATACCTCGGATCGATTGAACTGACGCGGCAATTATTTTGGAATTCTAATGCATTTGTATTGCTTCGTCAAGGGAATTCATTTCCCGGATTATTTGAATTAGTTGACGTAGAAACAGGATATATCAATGAAAAATTAAATCCTGAAAAAGGACTTAATTTGGAAATAGGGATAAAGGGAATTGCAAAGGAAGAGAAACTGAATTATCAATTCAGCGCATATTCCTACTCTCTATCAGAAAGCATACTACCGGGGGTTGATGATTTGGAACGCTTATCTTATTACAATGGAAATGAAGCACGGTATTTTGGTATAGAATCTAGTATTTTATCACATTTAAAATTGAAGCAATTAAATACTGAACTCATTATTGAATTCACTGGTGCTTTGCAACGTTATTACTCTGAAAAGTCACTTCAAAATTTGGTGCCCGGAGTTCCACTTGCCACAGGAACTATTGGCTTGTTCCTTAAGCATAAAAAAGGATTCGAAATGAATGTGCTTCATAGATATACCGATCAATTGCCTCTGAGAGATGACAACGAATTATACTTGGCAGCCAATCATTTATTGAACATTGATTTTCAATGGACCAAAACCCTAGGAAATTTCAATTTCGCGCTGAGTGCCGGGATAAATAACGTTTTGAATACTTCTTATACTTCCTTTCCACAATTAAATGCCACATTAGGAAGGTATTATAACCCCGGCCCTAGTATTAATTACTTTACAGGAATCAGGCTTGTGTACCGATTTAAGGTGAAGCCAAAAGAATGAATAAAGCAGCGAAATAGATGCCTTCGCCTTATTGAAGAATCGTAAATTCAGTTCTTCTGTTTTTTGCCCTTCCCGTTTCAGTTTCGTTTGAATCGAGTGGTTTTGTTTCGCCATATCCTTTTGCAACAAGTCTATTCGCAGGCACTCTATTGTCGATAAGATAAGCTACAACTGCGCTTGCCCTCTTTTCACTGAGTATTAAATTACTTTCATCCGAACCAATATTATCGGTATGTCCACCCAATTCCACTTTAAGTGCAGGGTTATCATTCAAAAATGAAACGAGCTTGTTCAGTTCCACTTTTGATGAAGGCTTGAGTTCGCTTTTATCGGTATCGAAAAACACATTATTCAATACAATAGAACTTCCAGCTTTTATTTTCTGAAGAGGAACATCTAGTGAGTATCCCTCATTACCAACATTGATTGGAATAAAATTGGCTGAATAAAAAAGATAGCCTGGACGATTAACATTGAGTGCGTACTCTTTTCCTTCTGGAAGACAAACTAAAAACTCACCATTTGAAGGATCGGAATAACTTTCGACAACCACATTTCCGGTTTCCAAATCAATCAATTCAAAATGGGCTTCCAATCTTTTAAGTGATGATTTGTCATACACCTTACCCTTGCAAAAACTCACAGGTATTGGCCTCACATTTTGAGGTAGCTCAAAAGAATACAAATCCAAATCACCAAATCCACCTTCTCTATCTGAAGCAAAAAAAGCGATTTCGCCGGAAGCTGAAACTAAGAGGCTATTTTCGTCATTGCAGGTATTGATCGGATAACCGAGATTTAAAGGCTCTCCCCATTCTCCATTAGCACCAAGTTTGGAAA
>JBDNHP010000469.1:0-12064 GCA_041688765.1 Flavobacteriales bacterium | reverse complement strand
ATCCTCCTGAAAAGCATGCTTCAGGTTTCTTCTATAATTAGTGATGGCTGTGTTTATCATAATCCTCCTCACCCAACCCTCGAAAGAATTGTCTTTGGAGTATGAATCAATGTGTGTAAACACCTTAACCCAGCCTTCCTGCATTATATCTTCAGCATCGTACTTACTTCTTGTGTACCTTAAACAAACGCCATAAGACATTGGGGAAAAACGCTTGTACAGGGCATCTTGTGCCTGTCTAAGGTTTTTTTTACACCCTTCTATCAGTTCTGCAAGTTCTGTCATATCGGTACACACTAAAAACTAAATCGGGAGGCAAATGGTTGCTTCCATCATTTAAAATACGCATTTTTTTCTAAAATATTTTATAAATCACTTAAAATCACTGATTTCCATGCCTAACCATTCCAATGCAGAACGGTGCATAATATCTTTGAGTGTATCCTCATCGAGTTCCATTTCCTCAATAAAACGTCCGATCTCCAAATCACCCAAAGGAAAAGGGTAATCTGAACCCAGACTTACTTTTTTAGAGCCTTGAACATCAATAACATACTTCAACATTTTAGGGTCATGGGTGATGCTATCAACCCAAAACTTACCTAAATACTCTCTGGGATTCACAGGATTATCAATGGCTACAAGGTCTGGACGACAATTATAACCATGCTCAATCCTTCCAATGGTTGGAAGAAAGGAACCTCCGGCATGAGAGAAGTTAACTCTCAAATCAGGCAGCTTTTCAAGTACCCCACCAAAAATCATAGAGCAGGCAGCTCTCGAAGTCTCAGCAGGCATTCCGACCAACCAAGGCAACCAATAGCGCTCCATATACTCGGTGCCCATCATATTCCAGGGATGCACCATCACCGCCATTCCTAAGTTTGCGCAGGCTTCAAAAATGGGGAAGAATGCTGGTTCACTCAAATTCCGATCATTAATATTAGATCCGATTTGAATTCCCTTTAGTCCCAATTCATGCTTACATCGCTCTAATTCTTTGACAGCCAAATCTGTATCTTGCATTGGAAGGGTTCCTAAACCCACATAGTGCTTAGGATTATTGCGAACAATGCCTGCAATATGATCATTCAAAAACATAGAAATTTCCAAACAATCCAATGGCTTTGCATTGTAAGAAAACATCACAGGGATGGTACAAACAACCTGAACCTGCGTATTATGACTCGCATACTCTTCAATTCTCAATTTGGGATCCCAACAATTTTGAGCGATCTCCCTAAAAAACTTTGTCCCTTGCATCATCCGGGCAAAACCCGAGCGATGATGATCTAGGTGAATAAAGTTGCCGTATCCAAACTTGGTAGTCCAATCCGGCAAATATTCCGGAAGGATGTGCGTATGCATGTCTATTTTAAACATCCCTGCGAAATTAATGAAAAGCTTTTGTTTGCTTTTTAACGGTTCTCAAATCGAGCATATTTACCGCATTGGTCTCTAATCCTGAAATTTCCTTCCTTACAAAATGTGAAACCTGATCATAATATAGAGGAATTACCGGGGCAAAATCTGTTACTAGACTATCCAGTTGTCGATACATTGCAAATCGCAGGCTATCATTGGTTTCAGATGAAGCCAGATCGAAAATTCTGTCAAATTCGGGATTGCTGAAATGGGTATAATTGGGACCTGATGGACAAAAGTTGGAAGAATGGAAAAGTCCAAGGAAATTCCCTGCATCTGCATAATCTGCCAACCAGGATTTCCTAAACATCAAAACTTGCGATTTTGCCACCACTTCACGATGGGTTCCACCCGGAAGAATATCGATATTTATCTGAAAACCAATCTTTTGCCATTCATGTTGCATAAATTCGCAGAGATCCACATAATCTGCTGTTGTAGCCAAAGTAATAGGTTCCAAGCCTTTTCCATCCGGAAATCCAGCTTCTGCCATCAACTTTTTACTTAGCTCAGGATCATAGGAATAGCCATAATTAAGCTCGTTTGAAAATCCGGGAAGTCCAGGAGGTACAAATCCACTTTCTGCGGCATAAACGGAATTATTTCGTAGGAATTTCACCATTTTCCTTCGATCTAATCCCCAATTGAGCGCTTTTCTGAGGCGAACATCCTGAAGTTGACTTTCAGCAGAGAGCGGAATTTCGGGATCAACAAGGATACCTACATAATCTGTTTTGATAAAAGCAATACGCTGGTAACGTATTTTGTCTTGGAAAGCTTCTGCCAGATTACCTTCAGAATCAAGCAATTCATCCTTATAAGCCTGATGAATTCCAGACATAAAATCGTAGTCGCCTTTAAGCAATCCAAGGTATTCTGCATTCATATCCCTAACAAAATCAATTTTCACTGCATCGAGATATGGCAAAGCATTACCGCTTGCATCCTTTTCCCAATAATTGGGATTTTTATGGAAAACTAAGGAAACATCCTCCATCCAGAAAGCGAATTTGAACGGGCCGGTTCCCACTGGATGGGCCCTAAAATCCTGACCATACTTTTGGATTGCTTCCTCCGGCACAACATTACAGTATTGAGTTGTGAGTAATCCGCTAAAAGCAGGAAATGCTTGAGACAATCTAATTTCGAAAATGCTGTCATTTACAGATTGAAATCCCGAATCATCAATTACTTTCTCAAAAACCCATGAACCTGGGGAAGCGGTTTTGGAATTCATTATTCTATTAAAACTATAAACAAAGTCTGAAGCCAGCACTTTTCTGCCTTTTCCATTGGGAAAACAGTCGTTATCATGAAAATAGACGTCCGAACGAAGGATAAACCTATAAATATCACCGGATTCATTGATTTCGAAAGATTTAGCGATGCAAGGTATGATTTGGAGATTGCTATCGAGACTCAACAATCCGTCAAAGAGCTGATTGCAAGCCCACATGCTCTCGAGATCGCGTGAAAAAGCCGGGTCCAACGAACTTATTCCGTTGGATTCATTGTATTGAAATACACTTCGGGAATCGTCAGATTTCGGTCTAGAGCAGGAAAACAGTGCTAATGAAATGAATAAAAATATGGCCTTGCGCATGAAGGCAAAAGTAATGAGAGCGAATGAAGTTTAAATACTTCGGGAAATTCGATTTGCGAATGAAGAATCTATTTCTCTAGAGCGCGAAGAATATCATGCGTTTCCGATTTATAGTAGCGATCGGGTTTTTGCGTCCCGTTGGCCTCAAACCGTTGCCAGGCTCCTGTTTTATAGCCGTATTCGTACAAACCTTCCGATTCTACTTTTCCGCCCGGAAAATAAAAAACAAAAAGTCCATGTTCCATGAGTTTCGTTTGTCTAAGAATGAAAGTTCCATCCATTTTCTTAACCCCATCCAAATTGCGCACATCTGCCCTTAATAAAGAATCATTAATCGAAAAAAGTTGCCTTACATATATGGCATCTTTCTTTTTACATTCTCTAAAAAACTCGTCGAGATATGTTGTATAGCGCGCTTCCTCCATTTGAGCGGAGAGATTTAAGCTGCAAAGGCATATCACGAATATATTTAGAAGGGCAGTTTTCATAGTCATACAACCACGTGTTACGAAATAAGCGTTAAAAGGTTCTAAAATCCCATCCATTATAGAAGAATGACGATATCTTTGCAGCATGAAAAACCTTTTTTCAGTTCTGTTCATTTTAGTCTCACTGATTTCCTTTTCAACTAATGCCCAAAACTTTACCATCAGCGGAACGGTAAAGGATGCAAACAATGGAGAATATATTATTGGAGCTAATGTTTATATTAAGGAATTAGGCAAAGGTATGCCTACCAATGTGTATGGTTTTTATTCAATAACCATACCTGCCGGAAAATACATATTCGTTTGTTCATCAATAGGATTTGAAACGCAAGAGCAAATCATCTTGCTTGATGCCAATAAATCTATTTCGTTGGAGCTAAAATCCTCAGTAATCCTTACCGATATTGCCGAAGTTGTTGGAAACAAAAATGAAAATACAGACGATACCCAAATGGGTCGTGTGAAATTAGAAGTTGATAAGATCAAAAGTTTGCCTGCCTTTCTTGGTGAAGTTGACATTCTTAAAACCATACAGTTTCTTCCCGGAATTCAATCTGCGGGTGAAGGAAATACCGGCTTTTATGTGCGTGGCGGAGGACCGGACCAAAATCTGATTTTGCTTGATAATGCTGTTGTTTATAATGCTTCTCACCTTTTTGGATTCTTTTCCGTTTTTAATGCCGATGCGGTAAAAAACGTTGAAGTCATCAAAGGTGGAATGCCTGCCAATTATGGGGGACGCCTTGCTTCCGTGCTCGATATTTCATTGAAAGAAGGAAATAGCAAAGAATATGAGTTTGAAGGTGGAATAGGATTAATTGCATCCCGATTTACGGCTCAAGGGCCACTCAAGAAAGATGTTTCTTCCTTTATTGTCTCTGGCCGACGTACCTATATCGATGTGCTCAGCAAACCGCTTATTAATCCGGAATCTGCTTTTGCAGGCACCGGATACTATTTCTATGATTTGAATATGAAAGTGAACTATAAGCTTTCAGACAAGGATCAGCTCTTTTTAAGTGGCTATTTTGGCCGAGATGTATTTGGATTTAAAAGCAGTGAAGCCGGTTTTAGCGCTGATATTCCTTGGGGAAATGCGACTTCCAGTTTAAGATGGAACCATTTGGTAAACGATAAGTTGTTTCTGAATACGATTGTTACATTTAGCGATTACCAATTTTCATTTCAAGGAAGTCAGGAAGATTTTGAGTTTGAATTAAGTTCTGGAATTCGTGACTGGAGCGTAAAAAGCGCATTGAATTATTATCCAAATCTGCGACATCGAATTCAAACCGGGCTGGAGTATGTGTATCATCGATTTGCGCCGAGCAGCGTTACTGCTAGGTCCGGTGATGTTGAATTTGACACCGGCGATAAGGTTTTAATTTATGCTCATGAACTTGCGCTTTATGCTCAGGACGAATATGACATCAGCGATAAATTAAGAATCAACGGAGGATTGAGGTTTTCCTTGTTCGATCAAGTAGGTCCATTCACCCGCTATTTGGAAAACGAAAATGGAAGCGTTTTTCAAGGCACAGAAGATCCAGAAAAAGTAGAATATTCCAAAGGGGAATCGGTAGCATTGTACACCAACCTGGAACCCAGACTGAGTATGCGATATACACTTGATGCTAATTCTTCTATAAAAGCTGGATACACACGTAATTATCAGTATTTGCATTTGGCCAGTTTATCGCCAACTTCACTGCCAACAGACGTTTGGCTGCCAAGCACTGATGTTGTTCAACCACAAGCAGGCACTCAATATTCCATTGGTTACTTTAGAAATTTCAAACAGGATAGCTATGAAAGTTCTGTAGAGATTTACTACAAAACAATGGAAAATTTGGTTGAGTTTGAAGAAGGTGCAAGTCCTGAAAACAACATCAATAATAACGCTGATAATCAATTAGTTTTCGGCGATGGGTACTCCTATGGACTTGAAGTATTTTTTAAGAAAAGAGTTGGGAAATTGAATGGATGGATAGGATATACATTATCAAAAACCAATCGTAAATTTCCTGATCTAAATGAAGGAAGGGAGTTTCCGGCACGCTATGACCGCAGGCATGACCTCAGCATAATTGGTAGTTATCAGTTGACATCAAAATGGCAGTTTGGAGCCGCTTTTGTATATGGTACGGGCAATGCCATAACGCTTCCTGTGGCGAGATACTTTGTTGAAGGACAGGTAGTTAGTGAATATGGCGACCGAAACAGTTTTAGAATGGATCCATACCATAGGGCTGACATTTCTGCTACCTATACGCCTAGTCCGACAAAGAAAATTGTGGATCCTGTAACTGGAGATGAAACAGAGGTAAAACGCAGATTCATTTCGAGCTGGTCTTTTAGTGTTTATAATGTTTATAGCCGGATGAACCCATATTTCATTTATTTCGGAACCGAAGGAAGTGTGAATGAAGGTAATCTTCAAATTAAAGCATACCAAGTGAGTTTGTTTCCGATTTTACCAAGTGCAACCTGGAATTTTAGTTTTTAATTTGAGCAAAAGAACATTGCTCCAAAGCTCATGTTTTAAAAATAAATTGAATTATGAAAGCCTTAGGGCACCTAA
The DNA here is from genome assembly GCA_041688765.1 of Flavobacteriales bacterium. Classification (GTDB taxonomy): domain Bacteria; phylum Bacteroidota; class Bacteroidia; order Flavobacteriales_D; family Sanyastnellaceae; genus JBDNHP01. The sequence goes on along the minus strand of JBDNHP010000469.1, from coordinate 5,967 downwards.
ATAAATACTTCTGGAAATATAAGGGCAAGCTATTACTTGGCCTATTCTATATTGTGCTCACTAATGTACTCACTGTTTATTCTCCTCAATTGATTAATGAGGGAGTTGCAGTGCTGAGAATAGCGAACGAAAATCAATTTGAGCCACTTGCAAAAAAAATAGAGTCAGGCGAGGTGGTTGATAAAGACGCTGAAATTGGAAAAGGGGAAATTGTTCTACCTGCTAGTTTGCGTTTTATTAGTAAAGTTTTTGGAATCGAAGAACAAAGCCTCAGCCAATTTGACGGTTATAAAGGATTGCTAGCTTCAATAACACTTATTGGATTATTACTTGCCGTATTGTATTCCTCAGTGTTTTTAGTAAAAGGAGTTTTCTTGTTCTACCAACGGCAAACCATCATTGTGATGTCGAGGTACATTGAATACGACCTTAAAAATGAAGTCTTTGAACAGTATCAAAAACTGAGTCCATCTTTTTACAAAAAGAATAATACCGGCGACATCATGAATCGCATCAGCGAAGATGTGAGTCGTGTTAGAATGTATTTAGGTCCGGCAGTGATGTACACCATCAACTTGGTAGTGATGGTGATTATGGTAGTTTATATGATGTTTACTATAGATGTTGAACTTACATTATACGCCCTTGCCCCTCTTCCATTGCTTTCAATCAGTATATTCTTCGTGAGCAAAAAAATTAATCGGAAAAGTGATCACGTTCAGAGTCAGCAAAGCTTTTTGAGCACTTTGGTTCAGGAGTCCATTTCAGGGATTCGAGTTTTGAAAGCCTATAACCGCGAACAATTTGCAAGAAACAATTTCGAAAAAGAAAGCAACGAATATAAGAAACGTGCTCTGGGACTGGTAAAAGTTGATGCCCTATTTATGCCTATTATTATGCTGCTAGTTGGCCTCAGCACCATTTTAACTATATACATTGGAGGTATAAAAGTAGTAGATGGAACGTTGGAACTTGAGCATGTTTTCCAATTTATATTTTATGTAAATATGCTCACTTGGCCATTTGCTTCTGTAGGCTGGGTAACATCTTTGGTTCAACAAGCGGAGGCAAGTCAGCAAAGAATTAATAATTTTATTACTGCCAAATCAGATGTTGAAGATACCGGCAAGAGAAAAGAAAAACTCAAAGGTGATATTGAATTTAAAAATGTAAGTTTCAAGTATCCTGATTCCGGAATACAGGCCATTTCAGACTTGAGTTTTAAAGTGAATGCAGGCGAAACAATTGCGGTAATAGGAAGAACGGGTAGCGGAAAATCGACCTTAGCGAATTTGCTCAATAGGCTTTACGAACCAGACTTTGGGGAAATATTGCTCGATGGAAAACCTATTAATACATATCAACTGCAATTTATGCGATCTAACATGGGATATGTTCCACAGGAAGTGTTCTTATTTTCAGATAGCGTGAGAAATAACATTGCCTTCGGCCTGCATGAAGCAGATCAGAATTTGGTAATTCAGGCTGCAAAAGATGCAGATATACATGACAACATCATGCAATTTCCTAGTAATTACGACACCCAATTAGGGGAGCGAGGTATCAATCTTTCGGGTGGACAAAAACAAAGGATCAGTATTGCCAGAGCGATCATTCGCGATCCGGCGATTTTGATTTTTGATGATTGTTTATCTGCCGTGGATACTCAAACGGAGGAGAAAATTTTACAAAGTTTGAAGCGGATAATGAAAGGTAAATCCTCGGTTATCATTTCCCATAGGGTATCGAGCATTAAGCATGCTGATAAAATTTTGGTGCTGGAAAGGGGCAAAATTGTGGAAGAAGGCAATCATGAATCCTTGCTTTCAAAGCAGGGTTTGTATGCAGAGCTCCATCGAAAACAGTTATTGGAAGAGGCTAAAGTCTAAGGAAAGCTTTGTAAAAATGCTCTTGTGTTTTCTGTTTGAAATTATTTGAGCTTTACAGAAGGCGCAAATAAGAAGCAATAGGAATAGCTAAAATATTCTTTACATTATTTTTGTTAGTCTAAGAACTTTCCGTTGATCCGAAGAGTAGTTACAATCATTTTTTAGATTAGCCACAAAGGCGCTAAGACCCAAATTTTCACGAAGAGATGGTTAGATATTATGTATTTAATTGCACATAATATCCATTGCAAAATGGACCATTTTTTGATTTCTTTTGCATCTTTTGCGATTATAAAGAGGATTCCAAATTAGCATCAAGAGTCAGCCACAGTGGCACTAAGGCGCTAATTTTTGCGAAGAGATGGGTAATTACTAAATGAACTATTGAGATCAAAAGAACCCAAAAAAATACAATTTAATATTTAATAAATTACAAGCAATTTGTTCCGTACATAGCAAGGAAAGACAATAGATCATTGGAGTTTACTTCCCCATCCCCACTAATATCCGACAAGCAAGGTCCAACGCAACCTATTTCACTTAGAAGAATTAGGAGATCTGAAACATTTATGACTGAATCATTATTAAAGTCTCCAACACAAACATAGATCTCATCACCCTCTATGATCCCATCACAATTGTTATCAAGGCCTTCAAAGGTGCCCGGTGCACCTGGATAAATAAAATTGTTTGAATCATCACAATCAATATTCAAATCGGAGCTAAAATTACCTGAAGGTGCACATGAAACAATGAAAAGCTCAGATCCAAGTCCATCTCCATCAGCATCTTGATACCAGTTTTGCTCAAGACCTTCATCAACTAAATCATTACAATTATCGTCTTGTCCATTGCAAATTTCAGGAGAATCCGGATTAACGTCTGCGTCAGCATCATTACAATCCCCTGCTTGCAATGAATAACCAGCTAATGCATTGCATGAAAGTGCAGTAACAGATAGTTGTCCAAAATTATCACCGTCATTATCGAGATACCAGACATCAGCCGAATTCAGCAAAATAGTTACTTCATCTGAGTACGTATAGGAAACTCCTGAACCTGAAACAGTCAATTCATAAACGGCATCTTCATTCGGCAAATTCGAAATGGTAAGTTGAGCCGTTCCTGGAGAATTAATATTATTAACATTGAATGAAGCAATTGCTCCTACGGGCATGCCACTGACACTTAGATTTACGGGGCCTTGGAATCCTTGTTCTAAACTGATATCAATAACAACATTTTCTGAAGCACAAAGCACAGGATCAACAGCGCTAGCATACAAGAAAGTTGGTTTTACTAGAAATAATCCATTCTCTATATGACTCACAGCTACCACACCTGAAGCGAAATAAGGATAATTAGACCATGTTCCGTTAAAATTGGAAGTATTGCTAGCAGGATATACGTCGAAATAGGCTACTTCAGTAAGATTAGCGTTTTCTATATCGATACCATCTAAAATTCTTAATCCACCTCTGTAATTCGATTGATAAATCAGATTTCCTTTGGTATAAAGATTATGATCAATAGCAGCGATTGAACTCACATAAGTACCTATCATAACAGGGTTGTCGAGATCCTGCATATCCCAAATAAATGTAGTAGTATTTACACCGAAATTACTTTCATCCAATTCATCACCGACCAGAAAATAACGATGATCTTCTGTAAGCCAACCTTGGTGAGTGTAAGCAGAATTTGCATAACCGGTAACCGAAATAGTTTGAGTATCTGTTGGGTCCGTAACATTAACAACGGTAACGGCATCTTCATTACAATTGAAAGAAATCTGTTGTCCTGTATAATCTGCATCCAGGCCTTCGTAAACCACAACCTGACAATCATGGGTATATCCATCAAGTGCATAATCTCCTGCAAGAACAGGAAGTAGGGGATTTTGAATATTTACAATGTGTAAGCCTCCGGAAAAAGTATTTGTTCCAACGGCATAAGCGAAGCCGGTATCTTCATTGATTGCAATATTGTGAGCTCTGCTAAATCCTCCATAAAATGCGTCTTCAGCAAAAGTCACTGGAGGAAGCGGAACACTTCTGAGTTTAGTGAGGTCGAATACTTGTAAACCGCTGCCACTCGCTTCTGAAACGATAAATGCGTAATTATTATACACTTTTATATCTCTCCACGTACTGTTATTAGCAGAGTGCTTGGGTAGGTTTCCAAGATAGACGGCATTTACAGGATCAGTGATATTGAAAAAGCTCGTACCGCTGGTCCTCCCGATCATTACATATTCCTGTGCATCTAATGGATCTGTCCATCCCCATATATCATTCATATTACCACCGCCAATTTGAGCGGGAGTGAAATGTTTCAAAAGATCAACATTGTCACAAGGATAAATCCCCGCAAAACCATCCACACAGGGGGTTTGGGCAGTTACAGAATAATTTAATGCAACAATAGCCGCAGCGGTTGAGAGTAAAAAACAGAGTTTCATAATTGCAGGGATAGGTTCTTAAAGCATAAATGTACGGAATAATTTAGGATGGTTTTTAACCAAAGATGTTTTATAAGTTAACGTGACTCAGATCACAATTATTAAATTATTATCTAGACTTGTAACAAACAATCCACAGAAATATGTTAAACATGAACTTTCTGATTCTGGCCTTGTCGGCGCTAATTCCAATGATTATGGGATTTATTTGGTACCACCCTAAAGTGATGGGGAATGTTTATATGAAAGTAACTGATTTGACCGACGAAAAAATTAAAGGCGGCAATATGGCTTTGATTTTTATTGTCTCTTACCTTTTTTGTTTTTTTATTGCTGTTACGCTACAATTCCTTGTAATACACCAATTCCATATTTCCTCGATCTTATTTGGTGAACCCGATATTATGACAGAAGGAAGCGCTGCTAATCAAATGATGACTACATTTAAGGAAGCTTATGGAGACCGCTTCAGAACATTTGGGCACGGTGCTTTACACGGTGTAATAACGGCAGTATTGTTTATCACTCCGATTATTGGTGTTAATGCTCTCTTTGAACGAAAAAGTTTTAAGTATATCTTGCTGAATGGAGCTTATTGGACCATTTGTGTTGGTTTAATGGGTGGCGTAATTTGTCAGTTTACCTGAGGAATCATAGAAACTAATGCATTTTAGCGAATGAAATTGAAGCCTCCGAAAGGGGGCTTTTTTTGAGGGGCTGCCAATAGTAGAAATAGAGTTGTGAAAATGAATTTTGGGATACATAGGTCCCTGAGCCCGCCGAAGGAGGTGCTGTGAAAGTTCTGTTAATTAATACCAGGTATGAGTCAGGTAACATTAACTTTCAGTATTATTACTTGTTTTAATATTCCAAGTATTTGCCTATTTCAAACATCAACACTCAAAAAATTTCAATAATGAAAATCATCATAGCAGGCGGCAGCGGATTTGTCGGAGAAGAATTATCCAATTTCCTTATCAAAAATGGACATGAAGTTTGCATTCTTTCAAGGTCTGACAAATCCTCCAAAAACCCTAAAATCAATTATTCTATTTGGACCCCTGATAAATTAGAAATGGATCATGGACTTTTAAAAAGCCACGATGCCATCATCAATTTGGCCGGCACGCCCATTAATGGTCGTTGGACTAAATCTTACATGCACGAAATTGAAAATAGCAGGGTGATGAGCACTAGGACTATCGTTAATGCTCTCAATCAAAATCAAACAAATATCAAAGTTTTGGTAAATGCATCTGCTATGGGGTATTTCCCTAGCAATACTGAGGTTCATGCTGAAGACGATGCTCCGGGCGATCACTTTCTCGCTAAAGTTTGTGTTGCTTGGGAAAATGAAGTTCACAAATTAATGAATCCAAATGTAAGGTCTGCCATTATTCGGATTGGAGTTGTACTTGATAGAAAAGGCGGAATGCTTAAGAGCGTAGAACCTATTGTGAAATTGGGACTTGCATCAGGACTTGGAAATGGAAAACAATTCATGAGTGTGATTCATCTCGAAGATCTTTGTCGACAATTCCTATTTATCATAGAAAATGAAAAATGCAAAGGTGCTTTTCATGGCGTATGTGAAGAAGCATTGAGAAATAAGGATTT
>JBDNHP010000468.1:0-3929 GCA_041688765.1 Flavobacteriales bacterium | reverse complement strand
CTTCCTACAATGTAATAGCTTACTGTGAAATCTAGCTTATCTAAAGCTTTTGATAACAAATCATAAGAAGAAAGAATCCGCTTTTGGTTAGTGATGTCATTGTAAGCGGCGTAATAACCTACTTCTTTGTAAATCTGGCTTTGGTACTCGTAAGTTTCTCCTGATTTCAGGAGAATTTCGCTCTTGGCAGCATAAATATCTGCCATCTTATGGGTATAGAAATAGGCAAACGCAAAGAAAATAGCCGGTATCAGAACCATCAGATACCAGTTTTTACTTACGAACTTGATAATCGGACGCAGATCATCGGCGTCCAGCAAGGTTGATTTTAAATTCTCTGCCATTTAATCGAATACGAGGCCAAATATAATGGAATGCCACGGCTTAGTGAATTTATCGATGTTTTTAATCTTGTCCAAAAATAAATCTCGTAGTTTCAGGAAATTTTATGTTATTTTGCAGCTGTAATACTTATTTCATGAATTTCCGCCTGCTGAAGAATTGTATAGTTGTTGTGATGCTCTTAACTGTGAGCGTTGTTGCCCACGCTCAGTTATCTCCGCCTCCGCCAGTTACTCCTCCTTGCGGTGATCCCAATAATCCTTTTAGCCCTCCATGCCCTATTCCTATTGATGGTGGTGCCACTTTACTTATCGCTGCCGGATTAGCTTTCGGCGGTAAAAAAGCCCTCGACCTCCGCAAGAGGCAATGAAATCCAGTTCCTTTTCTTTAAAAAATCCGCTCGGTAGATTTCTACTTATTGCATTTGCCGCTTATCTTCTGTGGTATGCACTCTATGAGTTTTATTTAAAACCCGAAACAGGCATCGATGAATGGGTAATTGCGCTCATCGTTGATCATGCCAGCAAGCTATTGCAGATCTTCGGTTTTGTTTTACGTACTGATGAGGGTATGGCTTGGAATCATATCGCAATTGAAGGAAGTTCAGGTGTGCTCATTGGTGCGCCTTGTGACGGAATTATACTTCTTGCCATATTCACCGTTTTTGTGCTTTCTTTTCCCGGACCAATAAAACACAAAACTTGGTTTTTACCGCTCGGTATCATTAGCATTCATCTTGTTAATGTTTTACGCGTAATTGCTCTTGCCTGGATCGTTTCCGTCAATGAAGAATGGCTGAGCTTTAATCATGACTACACCTTCACCATCCTTACTTATGCCTGGGTATTCTTGCTCTGGTATTGCTGGGTAAACCGCTTTTCGCCCTTGAAGCAAACTAAAGCCTGATTTATGTTCTATAGAAGTAGGAAAATCCCCGCAGTATTCGTGTTTCTGCTTTATTTGGCTTGGGGTTTCATGCAAGAAAGGTTAAAAATTGCTGTTAATTTTTACTTAGAACAATCCTCGGTAATTTCAGGTTTTTATGATCAAAACGCTGAATGGCGAAATGCAGCAATGAATGAGCTGAAAGCTAAAGCGAATGCCAAACATGATTATTATTGGAACCATAACTCCATTGACTCTTTTAATCATTTATCGTTTTCAGAAATGAAAATGCTAAAAGGGCTTTTGGCTGTATTTTTTATTCTGCTGTCTTTCTTTGCTGCTTTGCTGGTTCTAAAACTCTGGTTTGGCTCCGGAAATGTGTTGTATGTATTAGTTTTCGGCTATGCTGTTATTCTAATATTGTTGCTTTTCGCCGCTGTATTAGTGTTTTTATTTCCCGCCATGAGCGGATGGTATGCTGTTTCACGTGAGTTGCTCGGCATCGTGCAATCTCCAATTCCGCTTTTAGTGCTGGGATTATTATTTCGCTTTTTCGTAAATGATCATTCACAATCCAATAAATTGCAACATGATAAGCAATAATTTACCCCCTCAATCCCGCGTGTGGATATATCAAAGTAATAGAGAATTAACTCAACGTGAAGCGGATAATTTGCTTTCAACAGCGCTGAAATTTGTTGATTCCTGGATGGCTCATGGAAAGCCGGTTCATGGCAATGCAGAAGTTCGCTATAATCGCTTTTTGATATTATTTGCTGATGAGGAAGCTACTATGGTAAGTGGCTGTTCCATTGATTCTTCTGTTGCATTTGTAAAGAAGATCTCTGCAGATTTAGGATTGGATTTCTTCGATCGGAAATTGATTGCCTTTTTGGAGAATAATGACTTCAAAATAAAGCCTATACATGATTTTTGGGCGTTGAAAAAGGCGGGTGTAATTAAGGATGAAACCTTGGTTTTTAATAATCTGGTGAAAGACAAACAAGAATTTGATTCTGCATGGATTGGTCCATTTGCAAAGAGCTGGCATGCAGAAATGTTTAGATAGGTTGAAGGGTTCATTGAGCAATTAAGATGCGTTCCATTCTAAAAAGCCGTTATTATAGAACGCAAATAACGCAGATAACGCAGATTTGGCAGATTTGCGCTGATTCGATTGGTTATGGTTTGAACATTCTTCTAATCATCAAAATCTTTAAAAGGATCAGATCTGCGAATATCTGCTCCATCTGCGTTCCATTCCCCGGATCAGATCTGCTCCATCTGTGTCATCTGCGTGCCATCGTTCCATTATTCGGATCAGACCAGCTTCACCAACTTCCCCTTCATGCTTTTCCCGTTCAATATTATCTCATAAAAGTACATCCCCGCAGACATCTTTGGAGAAAGTAAAATGCTATGTCTTGATTTATTTTGATCTATCCTCTCCTTCAAAATGCACACGCCATTCATGTCATACACCATCAATTCTGCATTTTGCAAAGACTCAACCGATTCTATAAACATCAAATCCCTGCAAGGATTGGGGAATAAACGAATTGCAGCATTTATGTCTGATTCCTCGATCCTTGTGACTGTCTCCAAATTGGCCTCTCCAGGACTACCACCCATCCTATCCCTACAAAACCAATTAATACCTAATTCATTGTTGAGATTTGTTCCGGAAAGCTCAATGCTGTAACCATTTTCAGCTTCACACTCCGGCCAGAAATTATCGCCTCTATAATTTACCTAATCACTTACTGAATTACCATTGCGAAGTAAATAGATAGTGCCGGATTGAGGGTTCAAAGGAATTTGGAGATTGAAAACGTGATCAGGATCTACATTATACGAGGAAATGAAATAATCAGGATTTTCAGCCAAAATCACATAATCCAATCCTTCTATTTCAAACTCTTCCGTCAAGGTAAATTCATCACCCGCTTCATTCCCTAATTTCCAATCTTGCAAATGGATAGTTTCATTAGAAGGGTTAAATAGCTCAATCCAAACATTGCCCAATTCGGAGGGTAATGCATTCGCATAAATCTCATTAATAACCGGATCTTCAGAACTAATGGCAGCTTGAAAATAGGCAGTTCTTTGTTGATTCCCAAGCATAATCACCTCAAGCGAGTCATTGTTTCCATATTCCCCCCATCCTTCAAATACATACCCAGATCGAGCTATGGCACGCAGTTGAACAGGAAGGTTTTGAAAATAATCCCCGGTCCAGCCGTCAACATTGGTTCCTATGGTGTTAATTTCAATGTATCCAGCTTCGACTGGAATTATATTTAATTGTAAATCAAATACTTGTCCCAATTCAAAACGATCAGAAAAATGTTGGAGGAAAAATGCCTTTCTATCTTCAATAAACCCTCTGATATCATTGCATTCATCCAGCCACTCTTGATGTGTTCCGCCCCAACGCTCGCATTGTTTAGGAATATCCGCAGACACTTCATTTTGCAAACTGTCTAGGCATTCTATCATGTATGCAGGCCGAAGAACATCATTGCTCAAATCAGCAGCTCGAGTGCAGAAATAGTCTTTAAAACCTTCATTTTCAATTAGATTTTGAAGCAGTTCTGTTTCTATTTCCTCCGTCCAACCACCCCAATCTGACAAGGCAAATTCAAGTGCATTCCAACTAGGATAAGCATGATCTGCCGGAAACATGGTGCCAAACGCCCAAT
>JBDNHP010000467.1:0-2941 GCA_041688765.1 Flavobacteriales bacterium | reverse complement strand
TCAACTTCTCCATCTACAAGGCTTGCGATATGTTGATTTACACCATTATCATAATAAACCATTCCATAAATATGAGGCAGCCCGTGCACCCCAGAGTACATGTTTCCTCCCATGTATTCGTCATCATTATTATCATAAATAACCGCCGAGAAATTTTGGCTTTCTTTCCATGGATGAAGAATAAATCCGTTGTTTTCTCTTGCCGATGCAAACCAACCGTGATCGTTAAATGCAGTACTATCAGATTGCATTACAGCAAATGCAGCCATGTCTCTTCCAATAGAAACATTGCTAGCCTCTAAATATTGAGAAATACCATCGTATTGAATAGCAGGTAATCCGGCAATTCCATTTTCACCAATTCTATAAAGCGGTTCCTCACCGACATTCTGCACAATGGCGCCATTTGAATTACCTGAAATATCATCAATCCAACCAGCAAGACTTAGATCAGATTGAGCAGGAATTCCATTGAAATTATTGTAAACTTCTTTATCCGCGCGCAACCACAATGACATTTGATCCATAGTACCAACTCCTCCCGGCCCTTCCCAACCAAAAGGTTCAGGTATAGCTGTATAAACCAACCTTAAAGTATCTGAAGCGAAATTGTAGAGCGAAAATTCATCAATAACCACGCTATCCGGAACATGAATTTTAATTTCTCCGAAGTTCAAAGGCTCTAATGATAAAGTAAAGGCAACAGGTCCTCCTGAAATAGAATTTATGGTTGCATTCTCTATATAAATATCCGCAATTTCAAGTCCATCAACAGGCACACCAGCGAGATTTTTATAGAATAACAATTGCACTTCCATCGGTTCAAAAGACTCTACCTCTCCAGTAACTGAAACGATAGATGCAACTGCGGGAAAATGATGCGTTTCGCTATCGTATAAATCTGATTCCCAAACGCCTCTTCCATAGGTAGCCGCGCGTATTCTGCTATCTGTAATTCCGGTACCGTAGTAAATATCGAGCTCTGTAACACGTGAACTAGCTGGAAATCCTTCACTAAAAGAAATCCAGTCTGCCATGGCATTATCTTTATAGAAAATGCCCATATCTGTGCCGATATATAATCCGCCATCGCTATACAAATCATAAACGATGCTGCTTATTTGAATCTCAGGTAAAGTGCCGCTTATGTCGGTCCAGCTGAGTCCCCGATCATTGCTTTGATAAACATTCTTATTAAATGCAATCCAAACAATACTACTGTCAGTTGGATGAGATTCGATATCATTTACAGGGACACTAAACCAAGGTAAATTGTTTGAAAAATCTTCCCATACTACTTCATCAGCAGGCGCGAGAATATTGCTGCATCTAAAAAATTTGCGAGAACCTTCTGAAGCAAATAAAAGATTGGTATCTGCTCTGGAATGTTCAACACAAGTCATATTGTTGGTATTGTTGGCTCCAAGGTTCCACGAAATTCGATCCCAAACAATATCATCTCTTTCATCAATTTTAATATTTCTGCTTCGCCATACATTTTTTAATCCAACGAACATAGTATTTTCATCATGTGAGGAAAGTGTAAAAGGAGTTACCCAGGCACCTTGTTCATCGATATTCAATTCTTCAAATCCACAAATTTGTTGGTTTGTAAAGTTCGGGCCTGTTCGATATATATTTCCATAATAGATGGAACCATAACGCCATTCTTCATCCGTTGGATCATACATACATTCAAATCCATCGCCCCCCCCCACATCAGTCCATTGTGCGCCTGTGTACTCCATGGTTCCATTATCCTGAAAACCTGAAAGCACTTTATAAGAAGTGTGCATAGACTGACCCATTTTATAAATCTGTCCGGTTACGATTCCATTCGAAATATCATTCCATTCTTCATTATTGATGTATTGATAGATTCCACCATCATTAGCGAGATACAAATCGTGGTTATAAGGAGAAACGGCACAATGGTGTTGATCTACGTGCAAATATTCGTTATTAATATCGAGCCATGTAGCACCGCCATCCAGAGATTTCTTCATTCGAACACCACCTACATAAACTATATTTTCATTGTCATAGTCAGCTGCAATGCAGAGGTCGTACCAAGCTTGTCCACCTGAGCCGCTGCCATCTGCCGACCAACCCATTATATTTGGCTCATCCGACATTTCTTCAAAATTCAATCCTGAATCTGTTGAGCGAAAGAAGCCTTTAAATTCGTAAGTGGTAGTTGAAAGCACATAAACAATCTCGGGATTTGCGGGAGTAACGGTTATTACAAAACGCGTTCCCGGCTGAATGCCTTCGTTGATATACTCCCAAGAGAGACCATTGTCGGCACTTCGATAAAATCTGCCTTGACCGGAAGCGTATACGATAGCAGGATCGCCAGGTTTGAAGTCGAGATCTTTATAACTAACTGTATTGGTAGAAACTTCTGTCCATGTTAATCCGGCATCGGATGATCTAAACAGCCCTGCATTGGTTCCGATAATTATAACCTCAGGATTAATTGGATCTACTAGAATATCATTTACTGTTTTATTCTCAATTCCTGCATTAGCAAAAGTCCAGCTCAATCCGGCATCTAAAGATTTCATAAGGCCCATTCCCGGAGCATCTCCTGCGTCACGATCGCCAGTTCCTATGTACACTACACCTGGATTTACTGTATTAAATGCTATACATGACACACCCAAAGTTGGAAGGTCATCAGTATTGCATTCCCAATTTTCACCACCGTTATAAGTTCTCCACAATCCACCGGCTGGAGCTCCTGCAAAAATGGTGGAAGCATCAGTTGGATGAAAAGCAACAAAATTCATACGGCCAACACCCGGAATATTATCCCTGGTTGTAATTCCGTCGATAATAGGACCTAATTGCAACCAATTTCCGGCCATAGAACGACCTTCATTAAAAGCATTAAGATCATTCCATGCTCTTATTAAATCCGGCCCTTGAGGAATGAGTC
>JBDNHP010000466.1:0-1582 GCA_041688765.1 Flavobacteriales bacterium | reverse complement strand
CATTATGATGTGCAGCCGGCTGACCCTATTGACTTGTGGGATAGTCCTCCGTTTGAGCCGGTAATCAAGAAGACCGAAATTCATCCAGAAGGTGCCATTTTTGCCAGAGGTTCATGTGATGATAAGGGACAATTCTTTATGCACGTTAAGGCTTTTGAAGCGATGAATAAAAGCGGCGAACTTCCATGTAACGTGAAGTTTATGATTGAAGGTGAAGAAGAAGTGGGATCAAATAACCTGGGAATTTTCATCAAGGAATACCGCGATATGCTTAAAGCAGACATTATTGTGGTTTCTGATACGGGAATTATTGCAAATGATACGCCTTCCGTAACTGTTGGATTGAGGGGCTTAGCATATATGGAAGTTGAAGTTACCGGCCCAAACCGCGATTTGCATTCAGGTCTATATGGAGGCGCGGTACCTAATCCTATCAATATTCTTTGCGAAATGATTGCCAAACTGAAGGATGATAAGCAGCGCGTCACTATTCCCGGATTTTATGATGATGTAATTGAATTGAGTTCAGAGGAGCGAGAAGAATTGGCTCGCGCGCCTTTTGATGACGAACGATTCAAATCGTCTATTGGTATTGCAGCGCTTGAAGGAGAAAGCGGTTTTACATCACAAGAAAGAGTTTCGATAAGACCTACTTTGGATGTTAACGGAATTTGGGGTGGATACACTGGTGAAGGCGCCAAAACAGTGATTGCTTCAAAGGCTAGTGCGAAAATCTCTATGCGCTTAGTGCCTGGTCAAGATCCTGACAAAATCAGCAATATGTTTGCAAAATATTTTGAGCAAATTGCCCCGGCTTCAGTGAAAGTGAAAGTTACGGCACATCATGGTGGACAACCTGCTCTAACACCAACCGATTCGCACGCTTACATGTCTGCAAGCAGAGCTATGGAAAAAACTTTTGGAAAAAAACCTGTGCCTGTCCGCTCAGGTGGGAGTATCCCGATTGTTGCATTGTTTGAGCAAGTGCTCGGGTTAAAAACAGTGTTAATGGGATTTGGATTGGATTCAGATGCTATTCACTCTCCAAATGAACATTACGGCTTATTCAATTACTATAAAGGGATTGAAACTATTCCTTATTTCTATCAGTATTTCAGCCAAAAAAGCTGAAAATGAATCTTGAAATGCAATTAGCACAGTATTTGCTCGTCTAGGATTTATGAGAACATTCATCATTAGTTGTTTTATTGTGCTTTTTGCCTCCTGCAATATTTATAAGGAGGTACAAGTGAAGGAAGTACGGGATGTGAGACTCTCTGAATTTGGCAGTGATGGACTCAAAGCCGAAGTGGATATACTGGTAGAAAACCCAAATAGTTTCAAGTTTAAAGTAACAGACTCGGACCTCAATGTTTCGATTAATGGCACCAATATTGGCAAGGTCAAATTAGGAGAAAAACTTACTATTGATAAGAGTTCTACGAATCTGTACACCCTGCATTTTAAATCGGATTATGACGATCTATCTCCTCAATTTTTACAATCATTAATCACATTAATCTTTGTGAATTATGCCGAGTTCAGTGCTCAGGGATATGTAAAAGGGCGAGCAATGTTGGTT
>JBDNHP010000465.1:0-6492 GCA_041688765.1 Flavobacteriales bacterium | reverse complement strand
CACAAATTGGTTTTAAAAACGGATTTTGTGTGCTTGATCTGGAATGTTCTGATGGTGGCATAGCCAAATACACTTGCGGAAATATGGGTGTTACTGCCGGTTGTGGTGATATATATTCCTCCGGATTGAGCTGTCAATGGGTAGATGTTACGGATGTTCCTGCCGGTGATTATACTCTCGTAATCCGCACCAATTGGGATTTTGCGGCAGATGCTAACGGAAGTTATGAATTGCGATATGACAATAACTGGGCGGCAGTTTGTGTAAGTTTTGATCGAGACGCAAACAATCAAATTACAAACTTTAGCAAAACACTTAATTGTCCAATAGTTCTTGACTGCGTTGGCGTTCCATTTGGAAATGCACAGCCTGACTGCGCAGCAAACTGTCCCGGCATTATTGTTCGTGGTGACCTCAATGCTTCCAACGATTTAGAATATGCCGATGCGGATCAATATTTATCTGAAATTTTAGGAAATGATGCTGTTGTTACGGATTGCACTGACATGAATAATGATGGCAGTATTACCGTCACTGATGCAGCTTTAGTTGCCGGTTGTGTATTCTTCGGTACTGATTATGTTGATGAATATGGAGTGCATAATCATTGTATTTTCAACGATGAAATAATGAACCCAAATCACAACGTGACTTTAAGTATTGCTGAAGTAAACACCGACGCAGGCTATGTGGATGTGCATATTTTAAATCCGGATAATGAAGTGGTGGCTTACGAATTCACCGTTAGTGGATTTACCATTTCTTCCGTACAAAATATTTACGATCCTTTGTTATTCGATGTGGTTCCGGCCGCATCATTAGGTGGAACAAGAGTTTTGGGATATTGTGATGATGATCAATTTTTACCTAAAAACTACTCTCCTGCTCCTTTTATTAGAATTTATTATTTGAATAATGCGGGGCCAGAGGCTTGTATAGCGAGTATTGTGGATTTTGTGAATGAAGATTATCATGAAGTAGTTACCACTATTGGAGGATGTTTGCCTTTTGTAATGAATACTTTAACGGATTTCAGTGCACATGACACTGATATTTGCGTTGGAGATCAGGTGAATTACAGTGATTTGAGCACGCATAATCCAAGTTCGTGGGAATGGAGTTTCCCAGGTGGCTCACCTGCATTCAGCAATGATCAGAATCCTAGTGTGGTGTACAATAATTCTGGAGTTTATGCTGTAACTCTTACCGCAGGAAATGGTATTGACAGCGACAGTGAAACAAAAGTTGATTACATCGTAGTAAGCACTCCTACACTCACTTTCTACGAAGATGCTGATGGGGATGGTTTTGGAAATGCTCTGGCATCAATATTAGCCTGCGCTCAAGATCTCGGATTTGTAAGCAATGCAGATGATTGTGATGACAGCAGAAATGACGTTTATCCAGAAGCCCCAGGAACTGCGCAAGATGTTGATAATGATTGCAATGGTATAGTAGAAGATGATGAAGTAGCTCTATGTTTGGGTGATCTCAATAATGACAATTTGATCAATGTTTCAGACTTATTGCTGCTCTTATCTGAGATTGGCTGTATAACGGAGTGTTTGTATGACCTCACGGGCGATGGCGTGGTGAATACGGCCGATCAGTTGATATTCCTTGCCAGTTACGGAACGATGTGTGACTAAGGCTCTTATCTAATAAATTTAAAGAAGGCTGTTTTCTGAGAATGCGGCCTTTTTTTTTGCGATTTGGTATTGACTTTAGAATCGTAAAAAGTTTCTCAGAGTATCCACAAACAGAGGATAGGCATTCAAGTTATTATGTCTTCCACCTGGAATGGTAACCATATCAACATTTTGATCTTTGGAAGCACAATGAAAGAGTTGTAAAGCGGAGCGATAAGGTACAATCCTGTCCTTGGTTCCATGTAAAATCAGTACAGGACAATTCACTTTAGAAATGAGCTGATCCGATCGAAAAGAATAGCGCAATAAAACTCGCATCGGTAAAAAGGGAAAATAGGTTTTAGCCACATCTAAAAGATGGAGAAAAGGTGTTTCGAGTACGAGACGATTTACCGGAAGTTTACTTGCCAAATTCACAGCAAATCCCGTTCCGAACGACCTTCCATAAACTATTACCGGCAATTGCGGAAAACGTTTTTGAATTTCACGACAACAATGAAAAGCATCATCATGCATTATTTTTTCTGATCGATTGCCTTTGCTATTGCCATATCCACGGTAATCCATGGCCAGCACATGAAAACCATAGCGGCTGATTTCTTCGGCCATAAATTTCCATCGACCGAGATTTCCGGTATTACCATGTAAATAGAAAACTATACCTCTGGGCTGTTCTGCAAAAAGCAGTAGAGCATGAATTTTACCTTGGTGTGGAGTGTCAAAAAAGATTTCTTCATGCGCGCAGGCCATATCCATAACTGGAGGATCTATGCGAAAACTTGGCACAAAAATAAATCGCTCCTGAACAAGAAATGCGAGCAAACAAATGAGGAGATAAAGAAAAAGCAGGAGAATGAATGAGATCAGCATTTCATCCCTTCCATTGTTCCAGATTGGTTTTCCGGAAAATTCTAAGGGTAAGCCAAGAGTAAGTTGCTAAAGCAACTAGCAATAGCCAAATATGTAAACTCCAATAGGCTATTGAATTTTGAGCGATGCCTTTGAAAGCACTGATGGGAAACAATATCGCCGTAAGCAGCGCAATCATAACGATCGAAGAAAGTAATGTCCTTGTATTTCGCAAAGGAAAATAAACATGTTTCCTCCAATTAGGAGAAGGATTTCCCCAGGATGAAATCTTGAAAAACTCCAAATAACCAATCTGGGCATAAAGAACGTGCTCAAAACGACTATCATCCTTTTTGAAAACTTCCTCATCCGCCATTATCCAAAATGGTCCGATCTGCATGTTTAGATTTTGCTCAAGATTTTTGACATCAACCAGCACTTTAGAAGGTATTTTGCCTGAAAATTCATTGAGCCGACGAAACTGAAAACGCCTTTCAACACATTTCTCCTTCAATCTGGAATATGTTGCAAGTGAAGGGTTTGACGGTCTGCAAAGAACATCAACTTTCCTGATTTTTATATTCAGTCGCATACGCTTCTCGAGATCGATTTCTCTACAATACTCTCCGTAAAGTTGATTGTAAACTTCTCTGAGAACTGATTCTGTTCCCTGTATTTCCAAGGGATTATCTGCACCTGAAGTGGACATGGCTAAAAGGCTAGAATTTTGGTTAAACGACTGGAAAGATAATCAATACATGAGTAAAATCAAAGCCATGCAAAGTATTTAACAAAAAGGCAAAATGGGAGAAGATAATGGATGACATTGTTATACAGGTTTGGGAGGTTCGGAGATATTGCTGCGGATTTTTAATAAACATTCTGGTTCATGCTTCTCAATATGCTAAGGCGTTTGATAAAACTCTTGAAGGTCTAGCCAAAATAGTATTGGAAACAATTTGTAATGATTGTTTGTGACATTTAAGAGATAAAAAAAATAATGCTTGCAACTGCCTTCGTAACTGCAAGCATAAATTTATTCTCTTGTCGGAAAATAGGGAAACCACCATCCTTGGAAGATTGTATCTGCAATTAAACTATGCTACTTCGGCAAGCATAGATTTACATTCTGCTGCACAATCGTTGCAAGCATCAGCACATTCCTTGCAATTGTGCATGTCTGCATGTTTTTCACATTCAGTTGCACAGGCAGTACAAGCGGCTTCACATTTTTTGCAAATTTCTTCCAAATTTGAAGCTCCTTCATTACTTGCTGTAATCAAGTCATTGCAAGCGTCTTTGCATGCTATACAAAGCTTTACAGAATTTTCCATTCCCGCTTTTCCTTTGTTTTCTGTTGCACAAGTTTCACAAGAATCAACACATTCTTCACATGCTGCAATGCAGCTTTCCATTATTTTATTATCCATTATCTATTGTTTTTAATTTGTAACTAAATCGTTACCAAGCAAAGATGAAGAGATGTGAACTTATGAGCATTACACAATTAGGGAAAGAAGTTGCGTAATTTACACATTTAATAAAAATAAATGTATTTTATACTTATTACTTTACTCTCGAATGCCCTGCCATACATTAGATGTTTCGCATTTTAGACTTGCAAGATGGTCAATTTCACAAATTATTTAAGGCTGCAATAATCCACATTAATGAACCTTTTCTAATTATTTTT
Organism: Flavobacteriales bacterium; assembly: GCA_041688765.1. Lineage (GTDB taxonomy): Bacteria > Bacteroidota > Bacteroidia > Flavobacteriales_D > Sanyastnellaceae > JBDNHP01. Next base: position 2,301 of record JBDNHP010000465.1, on the reverse strand, counting down.
TGAACTTGCCTCTCAATAAAAACAAAATAAATAGTACAACTACAAGTGGAATAATCCACATGCCCCAACCCATACCCCAAAAATTATTATGCATCATTTTATTTGTCTTTAATATTCAGCAATCAAACGACATAGTTATCCGATTTCTAAGTTGAAATTCGGCATAACACAAATTCCTCATTGTCATTAATACCTGATCGTCACTAATTATAAGACGAAGTGAACCACGATCGCTGCTTTGCTAGGCCCAATTGCGGCGGTTCTGCATTGAGAGCATAGGACAAATTACCTTTGACTTCCGATGCACATCCTCCGTAACCATGACATTAATACGTCAAGTCTATTTTATGATATTCAAATAATTCTTAATTTACTCTTTTTAGTGAAATAAACATGGCGTACTCATTTCTTATTGCCTTTGTCCACTTTGCTTATAGATTTTTCAATCGTATCAATATCATTCTTCATTTTGGTTTTGAAAGATTTCCAATCGGCCTTTCTCTCTACTTTATAAGCACTGATCACTTTCTTTAAGGATGAAATTTCATCTTTTAAGGTTCCCTTTTCTTTTGTTTTCATTGTGATTTGATATTAGTTGTTGGCAATATATTTAATTGGAATTACTTTTTCATGTTATCCATATCGCACATTCCTTGCACGGATTTCATCACATTAGGATTAGATTGCATGGAAGCCATCATCATTTTACATTTTGCAGAGTCCGCATTACACATTTCCATTGTTTTGCCCATCATCATTTTACACATGGATGAATCTTCTTTACACATGCTCATCATTTTGCTCATGTGCATAGCCTTCATGTTAGGATCGCTCATCATGTTGTTCATCATCATTTGTTTGCAACTATCATTTTTCATCATTTCATTCATCATCTCTGTCATGTATGGTTGTTGATGAGCCATAGCAAGCACAATCTCCTTTCGCTGTTGGTCGTTTTGTAGATATTGTTCAGTGCTTGGTTTAGAATTGCAGGAAACAAGAAAAGTTAATGTTGCTGCAAATAAGATTAAAAGTGCTGTTGGTTTTTTCATTTTTGTGGTTCTTGAATTAATATGTGCAAGGTGTGCACTTAAATGAGGAAAAGAATTACACAACTTTGACAATTACTTACATCATTCGCACATTATTTATCGGCAGATGCAAAGGGAAAAAAGCAAATGTTTCAAGGCTTAATGAGGGATAGCTCCGTATTCAGGACTTGCACTAAGCTGCGAAGTCGGCAGAACTTGCAGTGGCAGCGGATACGAGATGGCTGTGTCACAGAGCTCTTTTTGAAGCGATGTACAAAACACTATTTGCGCCAAATGCAGTATGGATAGTCCCGGTTCATCCAATAGAATACCCAGACTGCTGGGAACAAAGAAATTTGTTTTAAGCAGAAATAGAAAATGAGATCATTGGGAGTTTAAAATTGTTGTTACATGCAACATGCTTGTTCTCAATAGATTCAGTATACCCTCCTCCCCTCTTGCTACATTTTTTATGCTACAATTTAAATGTAGCATGAAAAATGTAGCATGGTTTGGCCCTCTATTGCAAATAAGGCTATTTGCCAAGCGCTTTAATATAAATTCGTACAAACTTGCACTTACTTCCTAATTCATTCAGATTGGCGGCTCCCTCGCAACATTCCATCGAAAATTAGACAAAAGCAATGTTGCAAAATCTAAAACAGAGCGTCATTTCTTTGCACTGAAATCGAAATGAAAGGCCAGAGCCTAGTAGATAGCCCTAAAATACTCAGCAAAATCCTTTAAAGAACAAATAAAATGATCATCTATTACCTGGCTCTGCTTGAATGAAGAGTTTCTACTCAAAGAAAAACGCTTACATAAATTCTGGCGCATTTGCAGAACAGTTTCGTGCAATAACGGTTTCTCTGCTTGCCTTTCTGCGGCAAGGAAAATTTGACTGTTAGGATTGCAATTATTGATTTATCTCAAAACAGCCAACATCCTCACAATAAATTTCGGTTATAAAACTTTCAATAATATTTTTATGCACTGAGAATGCTTTTACTAAATTCTGGCTTGATGTATTTCCGAGTCGTATCTATTCAATTTTTGGTGGCTGACCACTAAGATTCACCAAATCATAAAAGTCCGCATCTAAGGTTACAATATGGTAACCATTAGCTTTGGCTTATCTCCATATTTCTAGGTCAGACGCAAATTGCAGTTCAAAATCCTTTACGTGTCTTGCATCGGGAAATATATGTTCTCCACAGTTTCTATAGCCAGAACTCCTTCCTTACAGCTATCAACATCTGCGGCTTCTCCT
>JBDNHP010000464.1:0-4462 GCA_041688765.1 Flavobacteriales bacterium | reverse complement strand
GCCATGATCAGAAGCCGGACCCTTTACAGAATTGGAACCGTAAAATCGTTCAGTTATATCGGCATAATTATCGCCAACCAAATAACGTGGATCAAAATCCAGATTATAACTGTATAACAATGCTCCTTCGAGTTGCTCGCGCCCCTGACTTAATTCATATTCAAAATCGTTTTCGAGAGCATAGATCATAAACTCTTTGATGGCAATATTGAATTCATTATCGGCACTCATTTTTTTTACCTCATCAACGGTATAATCTTCTTTACCAAGTGTAGTGCTAACCGTACTTTTTGCTAATTCATAGAAACCGAGAATCTGACTGAACTCTTCCCATTCTTTTTTACTTTTATCGAGACGATCCTGGTACTGTTTTTCCATTTTCTGATATTTTTCGAAATCAGCCTTATCGGATTTTGGGACGGATGTTTTCCCTTTGAAACGTGCATTCAGATCTTTATAAACCCTAGTGAACTCAAGATTATCTTCTTTAACATCCCCTGCAGCTCCTCCAATAAAACTCCAACCATGGACGTCATCTATGTAGCCGTTTTTATCATCGTCAATTCCATTGCCGGGAATTTCATCCGCATTAACCCAAACATTGTCTTTAAGGTCTTCATGTTCAACGTCAACTCCACTGTCAATTACAGCCACAACAACTGTTTTACTTTGCTTTCCCTGAAGCAATTCTGCATAGGCTTTTTCAACGCTTGTTCCCGGAATACCATCTTTTGACAAATCCAGTAAATGCCAGTTTGTTGATGGTTTGTCCATTTCAAATTGTGCACACAAGCTTAAGTTAATTGCTAGGAAAAAAGGGAGAACAATATATTTCATGTTGTACATTTCTATCGTTAAACGTCAAAAAGAAGACTAGCGTATACTATAAAAAATCCCCGTTTAACCGGGGATTTCCTAACTAACAACTAAACTAAACCTAATCGCACTGCCATAGCAGCCTATTGGTAAAGTGCTTATAAAAGCACTCAAAAATAGTCAATGATTTGATTGCTTTCACCTAATCAGAACTTTTTTTGGTGTTTTAGGAATTGTGATAGTTCTGTTATGAAAAATGTGGAAATTTGATTCCAAAATTCTGTAGATGAAGAAAGTAACCATAATTGAGGATGATCGCGATATAGCTGAATTGGTTGGCATTCACTTAGAAGATATGGATTGTGAAGTAGAGTGCTATCACAATGGACGTGAAGGATTTGAACAAGTTATGAAGGACCCAGGCGATTTAATTGTACTTGATATTAATTTACCTGAAATGAACGGTCTAGATATTTGTAGAAAGCTTCGTGCTGAAAAAATAAACGTCCCGATTCTCATGCTAACTGCACGCTCCGAAGAAATAGATAAGGTATTGGGATTAGAGATCGGAGCGGATGACTACCTTACTAAACCATTCAGCGTTCGAGAATTAGCGGCACGAGTTAAAGCTTTGATGCGAAGAATGGAGGTTAGCAATAAAACGGTAGAAGAATTGCCCGAAATACGATTCAAGGACTTGGAAATCGACACAAAGAAACGCAAAGTGATTCTCAAGGGGAATCGAATTGAACTAACTCCAAAAGAATTCGACTTATTACTACTTCTCGCTTCCAATCCTGGAGTAACGTTTGATCGGAAAGATTTGCTCAATAAAGTTTGGGCATACGACTATGAAGGCTACGAACATACTGTGAATTCACATATCAACAGACTGAGAGCCAAAATTGAAATTGATCCTAATGAGCCCAATTATGTATTAACCACTTGGGGAGTAGGCTACAGATTCAACGACACCGAATAAAAATGCTGAGAAGGGAAAACAAAGGACTCAGCTCCCGACTAATTTCTTTCACTGTTTGGTTTGCCGCAGGGTTTACCATCATTCTGAGCTTTTTTATCTACCAGATTCAAATCAATATTTACGAAGATAAAGAGCTGAGCAGGTTACAAGCCATTTCAAGAACACTTTCCGTTGATCTTTCCGGGGAATCGCTTACCATTCTCAAAAATAAGTATCCGAATAAGGACGATATTAAAAGTATTGAGCAGGATAGTCTTTATGCCTTCATGAGGCATCACATGGTGCTTGCCAAGCAGGAGAATAAGCTGGAGACTACTATTTACACTATGACCTATGATAGCATTTCGAAGGGTTTTGTTTTTTTGCTAAGTACATCCGAAATGCCCTATTGGCGGCATAAATACACGGAAAGCCCTGTTATTTTGCTTGAAAAGTACCAAAATGGTGGATTGATCCCTCCTTATCAAGATGAAAATGGAACTTGGCTTTCGGCCTTCTCTCCAGTTCGCGACAAGCACGGAAATGTAACTGCAATTCTTCAAGTAGATGCAAGATTTGACCACTTTATTCAAGAGGCAAGATCCAGAATTATCATAAATCTGCTTCTATCACTGTTGATTATGGGAATAGTAGCAGGAATAATGATTTACGTTTTACGTAAAATAGGAAAAAGCAAAGATCGCATTGATCAGGAACGAATGGAACTCGATATTTTAAAGAAAGAATTAATTGCCAATGTTTCGCATGACCTGCGAACCCCTCTAGCTTCAATTCAAGGATATATCGAGACCGTTTTATTGATGAAAGACAAGTTGAGTGAAGAACGAAAAGATCGTTATTTGCGAACTTCACTCAGTTCTGCTCAGCGTTTGAGGGTATTAATTGATGAACTTTTTGAAATCTCTATTCTAGAATCCAGAAGCCGAAAACTGAAACTGGAAGAAATTAATACATCCGAGTTTCTGCTTGACACCGCATTAGCTTTTCGCAATAGTGCGAGTGAAAAGCAAATTACTTGTGAATGTGATGTTCCAACAAATCTTCCTCCTATTAAAGTAGAAGTCGCACTTTTTGATCGTTTGCTGCAAAATATCATCGGAAACTCGCTCAAATACTGCAATCCAGGAGATACAATCAAGTTAAGTGCTAAAGTTAATCAAGGGAAATTAAGAGTTGAAATTTCTGATAGTGGACCGGGTATAGACGCAAAAGATCTACCTCATATTTTCGATCGTTTTAGGAGAGGAAATCCTGAAAAACCAGGAACAGGTTTAGGTTTAGCCATTGTAAAAAGCATTCTTGAATTACATCAAGCTGCGTACTCCATTGAAAGCGAAGTTGGGAAAGGGACTACATTTTGGTTCGAATTAAAAATTTGACCCGATAGTGTTACAATATAATTTCAACAGGAGGACTTAGCAATCTGTCAAGCTTTCCATTAACTTCGCCCAACATCCTTAAATCCAAATTACGGTGAATATAGATCTGGAAATTGCGCAAGCTTGCAAAATGCAGCCCATTAAAAATATTGCTTCCAAGCTAGGAATTGCGGAAGAATTACTAGAGCCTTACGGACATTTCAAAGCCAAATTGCCTCTAAGTCTTATAGATGATTCCAAAGCAAGTAAAGCCAGATTGATCCTGGTTACCGCAATTACGCCTACTCCTGCGGGAGAAGGAAAAACGACTACTTCAATCGGATTAAATGAAGGACTCAACAAAATTGGTAAAAAAGCGATAGTGGTTTTGCGAGAACCATCACTTGGCCCTGTTTTCGGAATGAAAGGTGGAGCTGCAGGCGGTGGATATTCTCAAGTGATGCCAATGGAAGATATCAATCTCCACTTCACCGGGGATTTTGCTGCCATTGAAAAAGCAAATAATCTGCTTTCTGCCTTAATTGACAATAATCTTCAGAGTAAGGAGCGCAATCTAGGTCTTGATCCTCGCACGATTATGTGGAAACGAGTAATGGATATGAATGACCGATCGCTTCGACAAATTGTGATTGGCTTGGGAGGAACAGGAAATGGAATTCCACGAGAAGATGGTTTTAACATTACTCCAGCTTCTGAAGTGATGGCCATTCTGTGTATGTCTAAATCAATGGAAGATTTAAAACAAAAGCTCGGCAATATTTTTGTCGGATTTACACATGACCGCAAACCGATTTATGCTCGTGATTTTAAGGCCGATGGCGCTATGGCATTGCTTCTTAAAGACGCCATTAAACCAAATTTGGTGCAGACTTTAGAGGGGAATCCTGCAATTATTCATGGTGGACCATTTGCGAATATTGCACAGGGTACCAATACTATTTTGGCGACAAAAATGGGACTTTCACTAGCTGATTATGTTGTGACTGAAGCAGGTTTCGGGGCTGATTTGGGAGCAGAAAAATTTCTCGATATCAAATGTGTAGCAGGTGGACTAAATCCAAGTGCCGTAGTACTAGTAGCAACAATTCGGGCGTTGCGTCATCACGGTGGTGCTAAAAAGGAAGAATACAATACTATTAGCATGCAACGTGTAAAAGATGGCTTTCCTAATCTTGAAAAACACATTGAAAACATCAGGAAATTTGGATTAGAACCTGTTGTAGCCATTAATCATTTCCCTACTGATAGTGATGAGGAAATTAAATTTGTTCAAGAAGCTTGTAAT
>JBDNHP010000057.1:0-5813 GCA_041688765.1 Flavobacteriales bacterium | reverse complement strand
TTAATAGTAGGAAGTTTGATCGCCGCGTTTTTAGGCAAAGGACCAAAGTCCATACTGCTTTCTACTTCAAAATCGATGGATGGCGTGAGATGATGCTTACCAAGTGCTTGGCGTATTCCAGACATGATAAAAGCATAAACCATGCGCTCATCCCTAAATTTTACTTCCGTTTTGGTAGGGTGTATATTCACGTCGATGCTAGCAGGATCAACATTGATAAACAGGAAATAAAGTGGGTAATTGCCTGGCCCAAGAAGCTTTGCGTAGGCTTGCATTACCGCATGATTGAAGAAAGAATTGCGTATAAACCGATCATTCACGAAGAAAAATTGTTCTCCTCTTGTCTTACGCGCAAAATCAGGCTTTCCAGCAAATCCTTGCACACTTACCTGCTCTGTTTGCACATCTACAGGCACTAACCTTTCATTGTATTTATTGCCAAAAATGGCCACTATTCGCTGTCTGTAGCTTGATGACCACAAATTGAACACTTCAGCACCATCATTGCTCATTTTAAAAGCAATAGTAGGATGCGCTAGAGCAACCCTTTCAAACTCATCAATAATATGTTTGTATTCTACGCTGTCTGATTTCAAAAAATGCCTTCTTGCGGGAGTGTTGTAGAACAAATTCCGCACAGAAAATGAAGATCCTTTCGCGCATTGACAAACTTCTTGCAATTTGAATTCAGAGCCTTCAATAATAATTCTGGTTCCTAATTCATCATCTTCGCGACGAGTCTTAAGCTCTACCTGAGCTACTGCAGCAATAGATGCAAGCGCTTCACCTCTGAATCCTTTGGTGATAATTTTAAAAAGATCTTCCGCACTGCTAATTTTAGACGTAGCATGACGCTCAAATGCAAGTCGGGCATCCGTTTCAGACATTCCTTTTCCATCATCCACCACTTGAATAAGCCCCTTGCCCCCATCTTTTATGATAAGATGGATGTTCTTTGCGTCTGAATCGATAGCATTTTCCAACAATTCCTTCACCGCTGAAGCAGGTCGCTGCACTACTTCGCCGGCAGCAATCTGATTTGCAATGGTATCTGGAAGAAGACGAATTATATCTAACATGCTAGGCGTTTAAAACGACTCCAACCAACGCACCGCAGAAAATAGAAGTATCATGAGAATTACCAAAATAACAATCATCCGCAAACTTGATCCCAGAGCAGCTCCTCTGAAGCTATTTCTGCGATTGGCACTCCTGAAATTCACCTTCAGTGGATGCTCCGCTGCCTTGCCTTGCTCCCTAGCTAATTCTTCTTCAATCCTCTTCCTTCGTTCTTGTCTCTCCTCCTCAACAGGATTGTAAAATTTAGGGCGATATCCGAACCTCTTAGGTTCGCGCCGTACATTCCTGAATATTGATGGGAGTTTAGGTGCATCCATGTTAGAACCGATTGCTCAAAGGTACAAATTCCAAAAGCATTTTGCTTTTAATCCTCTTACATCTCAAATCCATTCTTAAACAGTAATCCTGCCATGCCCCCTGATTCTATTACCACTTACCCCAAAAAATAAGCTATATTCAAAACATGGGCATGAATTGAAAATACAAAAAAGCAAAACTGGCAATTTGATCAATAACGCATTACTTGCCTAAAAGCTTGTGAATGGCAGCTTCAAGTTGATCTTTTGCTCCAACAAAATCGAGCAATTTCATCAAAACCTCTTCTACTAAAGCATCCGGACAAGAAGCTCCACTGCTGAGTATCACATGTAATGGTCGTTTTGCAGGAAGATAATTTTCCGATTTTACTAGCTCTTTGTGATGAACATCAAAGTGAAAAATTTCCTTGTCAGAGGTCATCTCAGCAGCGGAATTAACAAAATAGGTGGGCAATTTCTGCTCACAAAGCTCAACGAGATGTGAAGTATTTGAACTATTATATCCCCCTACAACAATGGCCAGATCAGCATCTTGCTCAAGTAAAGCATAGGTAGCCTGTTGGTTATCGTTGGTAGCATAACATAAGGTATCTCGGGTATCGGCAAAATGATGTTTCAAATTATCCTCGCCATAACGCGCCATCATCGCCAACTTCAAATACTCCGCAATGGCCTGTGTTTCAGTCGCTAACATCGTAGTTTGATTCACAACACCTATTCTTTGCAAATCTTTATGAGGATCAAATCCAACTGAAGTTCTAAGAGCAAAGGCTTTTTCAAACTCCGCTACACTCATTTCACCTTTGATAAACTTGGCAAGAAGCTCAGCTTCTTTGAGGTCTCGCAGAACAATTCCCGGTGCATTTTGATTGCTATGGGAAAACGTTGCCCTGGTTTCTTCGTGGTTCTCCTTTCCGTGAATAATGATAGGGTATCCTTCAATCCCAAGTTTTTCAGATCGGTTCCAAACTTTTTCTACGAATGGACAAGTTGTATTGTACTTTTGTATCTCAATCCCTTTGCCAATAAGCTTTTTCTCCATTTCAATGGTGGTGCCAAAAGCGGGAATAATTACAATATCATCACTTGTAATTACATCAAATGAAATTAATTCATTTCCCTCGGTATCCATCAAAAACGAAATTCCACGTTCAAGTAGATCCTGATTAACCTGCTGATTATGTATCATTTGGCTAAGGAGAAAAATACGTTTCCCCGGATTTTCATCGAGGGCTCTGTATGAAATTTCGATGGCGTTTTCTACACCATAGCAAAAGCCAAAATGCCTTGCCAAAGAAACCTTTAATGTGCCAAAATCAAGGGTGCTCGGACTGAAATCCCTTTTTCTAGGGTCACTAAGCTTTCGGGCTTCTTTAACTCTGCCTATTATTGGAGAGCGATAAAATGTAGGAACAGCAAACTGCTTCATGATCTGATTAACCGCTCAAAGTTAAGAATTGTTGCACTCGTAAACACAGAATGTAACTTCTAAGCAATTGCTGCGTAAAAAACTCAAAATCATCTTCAAACGATTATGAAAAAAACAAGCTTACTATTGTTGATTGTTGCAATAACAGCCAATGTCAACATTTCAAATGCACAAGAAGAAACCAAGCCGGGATTCCTACCTGTTTATGGTGTAATTACCGTGAATAACTCAAAGGTTAAAGAAGCCAAAGTGAATGTTTATGATGGCAATCAATTAGTTCAAGAAATTCCTGCTAGTAAACGAGGGGAATTTGCAACTGATTTAGCCCTCAACAAGCACTATACTTTTGAGTTTTTAGCGGAAGGTGCTGTAACTAAGCGTATTGCGGTTAACACCTATATAGAAAAGAAAAATGCGCCACCGGTTCCATTCGACTGCTTTGTATATCTTGTTTTATTGGAACAAGTGGAAGGTTCAGATATTTCTATTTTGGATTTTCCGGTGGCTTTGGTCAGTTACAATGAGAAGAAAAAACAATTTGAGCCACAATTAGGCTATTCTATGAATATGATGAAAGAGTACAATAAAGCATTAAGCGCAAACAAGGATTCTAATTAATCCCTGCAAAACGCTCAGCAACCCATTCGTTCAAGTTTCCACTTCTGTACAATGCCATAAATGATATCAGGGCCTCGTCTTTTACGAGGCCTTTTGATTTTTTGACCATTTTGCCAATCTTTTTCAATGCCGCAACCTGAAGTTGAACATCGCTGTATTCCGGATTCTTGTCAGAAATTCTACACAATGCCATAGCATAAATGAACATCAATTCCGGATTGGCCTCTGAACAAGGTAATAACTCAGAATACAAATAAACCTTTTTATCAGGGGCACCGCTCAACCAAAGCATACTATAAACGGTAAGTTCGGCACGAATTTCAGATTTTTTATGCAGTGGTTTTCTCAAAAGCCAATCCATGGCATTCTGAACTTTTAAGCGATGAATTCTATAATCTCCTTCACTATTAAAATTTATATTCGCAGGGACACAAGGCTGGGCTAGGGACGCAAAATCGCTCCCCAGAGCACAAGTTAGGACTACAAAAAACGCTATCAAGTAGTTTATTCTCATCAAATACTTACTTCGTAATCCTCCAATTTTATTCCAAAATCTTCCAATTCACTGAGTATAGGTTCGTAAATATCAGCACTTACCGGCAATTGAACCCCTTTACAATTAATGGTCCCATTCAAAAGGCATTTGGCAGCAATCGCTAAGGGCAGTCCAACCGTTTTTGCCATAGCTGTTCTCAGGTTGTCGTCACCAATATTAACTAAATGTGCTCGCAATTCGTGTTTTCCGTGTTGATCTTCGTAAATAAAGCGGTGCCACATCACAATCATATCCTTGTCTTCTGGCTCTAATACCCATTTGGATTCCAAAACTTTTTGTAATACCTGAGCCGGACTTGCATTGCTCATGCCAACTGCTTCATTGGAGAAAAATCCTAACCATTCCATTTTTTGGAGAATGGCATCCTGTAGATTCAATTGATCTTTCAATTTCTCCTCTAAACTTTTCTTCTCATCAAAAGGCAAAAATGAATTCAGGTATTGCCTTAAACTCATGTTCTCAAGACCCTCCATTTGGTAGGAATCATCGGTGCAGCCCAATTGAACAAAAACATTCCAAGCATCACAAAATCCTTCTTTACGGAGCGTGCCGCGGTACAATGTCGGAATTCCTTCCATGTTATAAATGGAACGATACCTCAGGCTATCTCGGTTGGCATAGCCTTCAAATTTCCCCAAGCCATCAATACTTATTTCTGTATATCGCTTAAATAGCTGATGATATGGTATATATTTAAAACTGCCCTCTTGAATATACCTTGCAGCACCGCCTTGTCCGGCCAAAACAACATTTTATGGATTCCAGCTAAACTTGTATCCCCAGGGATTATTGTCACTTTCAGGGGCAATCAATCCGCCGGTAAATGATTCAAAACTCAGCAATTTTCCACCTTTGGCCCTTATCCGATCCACCAATTGCATAGCACTCATGTGATCTATTCCGGGGTCAACACCCATCTCATTCAAAAGCACTATTCCTGCAGCCCTTGCTTCCTGATCAAGGCCTTTCATTTCTTCAGAAATATAGGACGGGGTTATCACAGAAATTCGCAGTTTTACGGCATCAAAGGCCACATGATTGTGATAAATTGCCGGCAACATAGAAATAATCAAATCGTTTCCCTCCATTGCTTTCCATCGTTCAGCGGCATTGAGGGCATTAAGTTGAAATGCTTCTGCTCTAGGATGATTGTTAATTTTGCTCTTTGCCAGAGCCCCATCCATATCGCCCAGCCTAATAAACCAGTCTTCCGTTTGGGCATTATTCAACAAATAATCAATAAGTACAGTGCTTGAGCGACCTGCTCCTATAACGAGTATTCTTTTCATCATAAACTTTCTGCCCCAAAGATATATTAAGCTCCAGAAAGCACGGCAAAAAGGGAAAATGCATTTTTATTTGTCTTTTTGGCATAAGAATTGACTGCGCTTCGACGAAACCGAATAAATTTACCGTCAATCTTTATCATTATGAAACTACTATTTACCCTTTTTACCGCTGGACTTTTTAGTCTTAACGCGGCTTCACAAGCATCTGCTGTAATTTTCAGCGAGATGGGTGAAAACTTCACTGCTTTCCTAAATGGTCAAAAGCAGAACAATGTAGCAGCAAATAATGTGAGAATGGATAATCTCACAGGAGAATTTTACCAGCTTAGAGTAGATTTCGAAGATGCTAGCATCAAAGACATCACAGCTAATATGGCTGTACAGGCAGGCACTGAGGTTACCTACGTGCTCAAACTCAATAAAAAAGGCGAACATGTTTTGCGCTATTTCGCGGAAGCCCCAATGGGTGGCAGTCCGGCAGTAAGTCCTTCTGTTCAGCCTGCATTTGATGATAATATTGTTGA
>JBDNHP010000463.1:0-4850 GCA_041688765.1 Flavobacteriales bacterium | reverse complement strand
GTCTGAAGACTCTTTTTCATTTGACTATCCGTAGAGACGCTACGCTGAACTCTACGGATAGTGCGCTTAAACTACGGACAGTGAGAACATTATGAGGGTTTCAGGTCAGGCCTAATGTCATTAAGGGCGTATTTTTCTGAACACTTGTTAAAATCGAAAGGAGTTCCCGCTTTCGCGCAGTGTCATTAAGTTAAGGATATTGGGCGGAATCCGCGACCCCATTTTTTTAAATAACATTTGGATGTAGCAACCCCACTCCTTATATAGCTTTGTGCAGTTTTTTTTCTCTTAAATAATGACATTGAGCACTGATAGTTAAAATAGGGAGTACTCAGCATTGTAGAAAGCATTGTTTGCACCATTTCCCCCTAGTTTTAGCATAAAATTTCCAATTGAACCTTCTTCCCTATTTTGGATCAACCGAACGATAGGCCGCCAGCGCAGCCAGATCACCTTGTTTGCTAATTACATGCTCCATTCCCATAAAACCACGATAACCTTTGTCCTGAACATGTTGTAAAACATTCACAAAATTGATTTCTCCCGTTGTAGGCTCCATCCTGCCCGGAGTGTCACCTATTTGCATATAAGCGATTTCATCCCATGCATAGTCAATTGTTGGAATGATATTTCCTTCTTGTATCTGAACATGATAAAAATCGAAAAGTATTTTCACACTCGGACTGCCGACTGCCTTAGCCATAGCATAAGCCTGAGGGATTGAATGTAGGAACATTCCGGGATGATTGATCTTATGATTCATCGTTTCCATTACCATCACCATTCCATGTAGTTCGTAAATTTCAGCAATACGCTTCAAAAGCTCAATGGCGTTTGCCATTTGAAAATCCCATGGAAGCCTTGGATCTGACATACCCAGTACATTATGTATAAACTTCGTGTTCATACGTTTGGCTATTTCTACAGAGTTGCGAATTTCTTTTAGAACATTTTCTCTAATACTTTGATCGCGACCGGCGAAAGTCACTTCTTTAAAATTCATGGTACCAACAAACTGACCGAATTCCATACCAAGTTGCTGAACAGTCTTACTGATACGTTCCTGTTCTTCAACTGGTCTGCTCTTGAGGTACGTATTCTCCCAGGCTCTGAATCCTTGGTCGTATCCCCATTTAATTTGATCTATAACATCCTTTCCAACAACTTCTTTAAAAATACCAAACTCTGGAGAGAACTTCATATTAAACGGTTTTTCTTGCTTTCGGGATGACATTGCCATTGAAGCAACAGGGTCTACGATTCCAGAAATCAATGCGGCTCCGGTAAGAAAACTATCTTTAAGAAATGTATGTCGGTTCATAATTCCATTTTATGTAATTTATTCAATTTGTTCTATTTAAAAAGGCCAGCAAATCAGCCATCTGCTGTTGATTGATTTTCTTCTCTAAACCAGAAGGCATAGCTGACATATTCACAGATCTCAAGGATACAATATCTTGCCTATTGATCGTTTTTACTGCTCCCGGACTTGGCTTCAATGTAATTGCAGCAGAGGTTTCACTCGCAATGATACCTTGTAATGATTCTCCATTTTTTAATTCAATTGCCCAGAGGTCAAAACCGCCGGATATGGCCAAATTTGGAGATAGCACACTAGCCATTATATCCTTAGGTAACCAATTATGTACAGTGCCGAGATCAGGGCCAAATGCATTACCCATTTTACCCCTTATTTGATGACATATGCCACAATTCTCCATAAAAATCATCCTCCCCTTTGCTAAATCACCTTCCATTTGCAGTGCCTGTTGATAATCTTTATTAACCTGTGTTTCATCACCCTTTGAAAGCAGGGATCTTGCTCTGTTACGTAGCTTATCATCGGATAGAGACATTAATTGGGCGGTTCGGGTCCAGCCAATATTGGTAGGTTTAACTTTTCCTGAATCAATGGCATCTAATAATAGAGCGACTCTTTCAGAATTAATTAAAAATGCAGGAATTAGCACATCCCGTAATTCAGGAGTGAGCATTGGCCATTGTTCAATAAAATAATTACATATCGAATTATCATTGATCGTGATCAAGGTTCTCAAAGCGGCCAACTGAATAGAAAGTTGTTGGCCCGGAACAAGGAAGCCCTTTAGGAAAGCCGCATGGGGAGTCACATCCTGAAGCGCAATTAAACTTAGGGCCTCAGTTCTTTTGTCGACTGAAAGGCTGCTGTTATCTGCGTTTGAAATAGCTTTTGCAATAGCAGCCTTTGCTAAAGACTCATTACTCAATCCAATCATCTTTAACAAAAGCAGGGAAGCTTTACGTACCTCAGTTTCTGGATGGTCAAAAAATGTGTTGACTAATAAGTTTTGTTTATTTTTAAACGCATTAATCGATTCAATAGATTTAGATTTCCTAGATTCCATTCCATTAGCTAAACCTTCAAGCATGGAAGCCTGCCATAAGTGCTTCTTTTGCGGATCATGCGCGGTAGCTGTTTGAATAAGCTGGTGTATATTTGCAGGGGTTCCGCTTATCCCAACCATGGTTGTCAATCGCTCAACTAAAGAAGCAAATGCGGGAACATCGTGTTTGTATTTATCAATTACTACGTTTAACAAAGACGCTGTTTGGGAGTAAGATGCTGATATAGCGGCAATTTGTACCCATTTGTCATTGATATCTTTAAAAAGAATTTGATTACGCGCTTGGACTGATTGTGAGGTATTGATAAATCCTAAAGTCAACAATAATTGGTATCTCACTTTGGCATCTGCGTCATTAACCATAGGTAATAATGCCTTAGCTAGTTCAGGTCTTTCAGTCAAATGAATTTCTGCGAGTTTTATTGCATTTTCTCTGATGCCGGCAACAGGGTCTTTCAATGCCTGAGTAATCAATTCAACATTCAAGAGATCTAAACCTTGTAATGTCCAGAGGGCATGCAAACGTCCCATAGCTGAAGTCCTATTATTTGCCATTCGAATCAGCGCTGGAAGAGCCTGTTTATCCGCACGATCAATCAGTAAACGCTGGGCGTTCAATCTCCACCAAATATTCTGACTTGAAAGTTTTTCAACTAATTGTTCACTCTGTTCATTTCCTAAATTAAGTCCTTTCGTCCACTCTGCAACAGGAGTTTCAGTTGGAGTAATTCGGTAGATCCTTCCCATATCATTGCCATTATATAGTCCACCTGCTTTCACCGCCTCATCAGACATCCACTCTGGGTGCTCAATAATCTGACGATAGTAGTCTAATACATATAAGGCACCATCCGGACCAATGTACATGTTTACTGGGCGGGACCATAAATCTGTAGAAGCTAGAAATTCACTGTTGGGAAGAACACGACTTGCTTTAAAACTAGCCCCGTCATCATTTAACACATCTGCATGTACAAGGTTGCTAACGCTCTCACAAACAAAAGTGATATTTTGATCATAAGGTGCAGGAAATAGTCCACCAAGATTGGCAGTGATACCACTCGAAGAAGTCATCACTCCTACTCCGCTGAACATTTGTCTTTCGGGAACCTTTGTTATGGGGAATATTTCAGATACATTACCATGATCCGATATCGATTGGCTTGCATCTGAAATAAACAAATTGGGATTGCGCTGAAGATAACGGTTTGCAATTACTTCTTGGTAGGAATGATTTCCATTTTCAGCGAGAAGATGATGCCCCCAAGTGTCAAAGGTCTGACCAAACTGCGCTTTACTTGAAGTCATTTCCAGTTTGAAATTCTCGGGTCTGAATCTTACGGAATGACTACCTGCATTTTTCGGAAGCCGAATGTTTTCGGGATCGTTGGGAAAAAACACTTCGGCCCCCTTGTCGCCAAACTCTTTTTCATAACTTCTGGTTGAAATGGCACCACGATGAGCCAGATAAATCCAATTATCTAATCCGTAAACCGGATTATTAACATTTATATGAGGATTAGATAATGAAAAACCGGTAAGTATCGTATCACGGATCTCAGCTTTTCCATCCCCATTTCTATCTTCTAGGTATAATACATTGGGCGCATCTGTTACCAAAACACCTTTTTTCCAACGCATTATTCCATTGGGCAGCACCAATCCATCTGCAAAAACAGTACGTTTATCCATACGCCCATCGCCATCCGTATCCTTTAGAAGTACGATCTTGCCGCTGCCACTTTTATCGAGCGGATAACCATGCATCTCAACAACATAAAAATTGCCGTATTCATCAATTTCCATGTCCACCGGGTCTGCTACCATCGGCTCGGCGGCAACTAATTCAATTTTAAACCCGGAAGGCACTTCAAATGTAGAAAGCGCATGCTCAGCGTCTATAGCTGCTGAACCAGATACCGGTTTATCTCGACAACCTATCGTTAAAAACCCTATAACAAGTATCATATAATTCATGTGGAAGAATCTACTTAGGTTTCTTATCATCAGCTGTATAGTATTTGATTTTTTAAAAAAAATAGCATCACTTGATGCAAATTAATTAAATATAAATAATAAAGCATTTTTTGATTCAACGCCAAAAGAGAACGCAGCACTCATTGAATAATAACTAGTTAGCAATAGAAAAATAAATAAATAATGTGTCGTTAAAAATAGCTCATTTCAAAAAAATATATAATTTAGATAAGGTACTTAACAATAATTTTATATAGCTTTCATCCTGTTGAAATAAGTTAAGTATAATGATTTGAGTATTTAAATTTTTTTAAAAAAATAAGAATAATGAAACAGGTTTTACGCAGTCAACAATGGTTTGGCAAGAAAGGTAAAAACGGCGTTATTTACAGAGCCTGGATGAAAAATCAGGGCATTCCTGACTATGAGTTTAAAGGCAAACCCATCATCGGGATATGCAATACTTGGTCGGAACTGACACCTTGCAAT
>JBDNHP010000462.1:0-4295 GCA_041688765.1 Flavobacteriales bacterium | reverse complement strand
TTCCATTGTTTGCCTGTAAAACAATTTCAAAACCGGCTCTAACCAGCAATTCTGCTAAGCCTTGGCGGAGCATAATGTGATCGTCAACTAGTCCGACTTTAATATTGCTAATCATTTATAGCTCTTTTCGAAGTTTTTTAAAATAGTTTTAAGGCTATCATGAGGAATACGGAACTTTAATTCAGTGCCTTTGTCTATTTCGGTGCAAATATCGAAGTTTCCCCCTAATAATGCTGTTCGGTCTCGCATACTTCTCAAGCCCATACCAGCAGTATTATTTGATAAATCTATGCCTATTCCATTGTCAATTACAGATAATTCTAGGCGATCAGCAAGGTGATTCACCACCACATCAACTTTATTGGCATTGGAATGCTTAATGGCATTCTGTAGGCCCTCCTGAATACATCTAAACAAGATTATTTCGCGCTGTTCACTGAAACTGTCATCATCGGGCTCACCATTTGATAAATAGCTTGTACTGATTCCCGCTACTGATTCTATATTGATCAATTCTTGCTGAATGGCACGCTCGATGCCAAGATCCAATATATACCCACCACTCAATGAACGACTCAGATTTCGAAGATCAACCAATGCCAGATCCAACATCTCCTGAGCAATATTCATCTTTTCAGATTTTGCAGGCCAGTCAGCACTTAAGTACATTTTGGCTAATGAAAGACGTTGAAGTATGTTGTCGTGAATTTCGGATGAAATATTCTTAAGTGTTTCTTCTCCAATTTCAATTTGTGCTCGCAAAAGTTCACCTTCATGATGAAGCTTCAACTGTTCCTTCTCCTTAAAATGCTGCAACTGTTTGTTGCGATAATGAAAAATGAAAATGATAATGAAGCTTATAAGAATAGTAGCAACGGCGAAACCACCGAGCATGAAAACTGTGAAATTAGTCGTTTGGGCGTTATTCACGATTTCCATTCAGGTAAATGCTGTAACCTATCATTGAATAAAAAATAATGGAAATATAGAACATTAGTTGTGCTTCAACACCATAATTAAGATTCAATTCTAATGCATAGGAAAACAAACCTAATATAGCATAACCTATAGAATGATATATCAAGATGCCAGTTGCCAGCCAAAAGCTGCTCCTCTTGGCCAACTTAGTTTCTATATTGCTGTTGAGCAATTGCCAAAAGAGTAAAATGCTTGATAGGATAACAATCGGAAATGTAAAAGCAATTATTCGTGAAGGAAAATTGTGCCGTAGATCACTGCCAAGCAAAATCAACACATCCACAAAAACGGCAAGAATGATTAACCAATTAGAAATAATCTGAAATTTTCTCTCTTGAAGCTGAAATCGGATTACTAACAAATAGGTTAGGCAAGAAAAAATAGCATAAATGTTGTAGAGTAAATAATTGAGTTCAATACTGAAGTTCAGATTGTGAATACTAATTTCATGGATTGTAGTGTAAAGCAGCACCACTGTGAGCATTTTGAAAGCGATACTCAACTTTTTAAAGTGGAAAATACCAACTAAAATCCCTGTAATTAGTACAGCATGATAAATGAAACTAATCAAAATTAATCCATTTTTGAAATTGAATTAATATCCTAGTTCCTGGCTTGGAATTGTATTGCACGCATTTGGACAAGGAACAGTAAATTCCATAACTTCTGTCAGAAGCACATTATCCTGATTTCCACTTGAGTCTTGAACTGTAGCAACATAGGTAAGTGCATGGTAGTCTGCTACTGTCTGGCCTTGTTCGTTTTTATCTTGTAATGATGGATAAAAACGCAATCCCGAAACGGTTCTGCCACTGCTTGCGATGAACGCATTGGTGTCGCCAATAATCTGATTGATGTCGG
Source organism: Flavobacteriales bacterium (assembly GCA_041688765.1). Lineage (GTDB taxonomy): Bacteria > Bacteroidota > Bacteroidia > Flavobacteriales_D > Sanyastnellaceae > JBDNHP01. The sequence goes on along the minus strand of JBDNHP010000462.1, from coordinate 2,456 downwards.
CCAAACTTACCCACCAAGCCTTTAATTTAACTTTTTGCCCTGAACTGCTTCTAGCGTATAAACGAAACTCAGTGCCTATTTTTGAATGTTTGTCATCCTGGTATTCTCTTACTATACGTTTTCCTTCGATTTGCGGGATATACATGGCTTCTTTTTTGAGGTTAATTTGGTGACGAATTTAACTGCTACATAACAAAGATCCTAGGATCTAATAGCCTCACTTAAATTATCAATTTCTCACCCTAATTTCCTAAATAATGAATTTCAGTATTTTACAAGATAATTCATACTTTTTATTAACTAAAAAAGGGTATTTCTCCCCTAAAAAAGGGTATTTCTCCCGAAACTTGTTAATAAGACCGTATTGTATTGATTGTTAGTTACTTGCTATTAATTGTTCAAAATTTTAGCTTCTTATGATAGTCTCGCTATTTTAAGTTTACTCTTTGTTAGTCTCAGGCATATCGCTAAGATTTTTTAAATTATAAAATTCTTTCTTGCCTATAACTGCCCGAATTGCAACTTGAATAAAAACAAAAGATATTGCTGCTTTTACCATGGAGTTTGGAAGAAATATGCGTCGCAATTGTTCCCATTTATTCGTTTCTTCGATCATGCCCCAGTACCAGTATAGTCCAAATGCGAGAATAATCATATAACCTAATAGAATATATAGCGCCTGCCTCAGTCTTTCGCGTGGTTTTAAGCTTTCGGCCAAATAGCCACAAACCACTGCTGCAATTAAAAAAGCAATTAAAAATCCTCCGCTCGGTCTAGCAAAACGCTCAATTCCTCCTTTATATTCTGCAAACACGGGTGCACCTAACGCACCTACTACCAAATACAAAGCAACAGCTCCTGCGCCGGCTCTTAATCCAAAAAGCATCGGGATCAATACAACCATTAAGCTTTGCCTCGTTATCGGCAAATCGGTTTCCTTCATCAATACAATAGGAGCTAAAAAGCAAATTATTCCAGCAGCAATTACCAGAAGAATCAAATCATCCAGCCATAATTTGCCGGTAATTCCAATGTATTTTCTAAGCATAATTTTAGTTTCCCGGAATGATGATTCCCGTATTGCCGTTGATATCTATCTGATTGTTCGATCTATCAATATCAGCTGTTCCAAAAAGTGGATCAATAATGATGCTCTTCAATTGACTTATCGGTAGGTTCAATTCCAAGAGGTAATATGGATTTGTCCATGGCCAATCGGGCAAGAGCTGCCGTTCAACTTCTAAATCATTCAAATCTTTTTCACCGCGCATCAAAACCATCGGAATATAAAAAAATTCCCTTGTATCATCTGTATATACAGCTAATACTTCAACAGGCATAGGCATTTGGCCAATACGGTCTAAAATGATTTCACATTTAAATTCATTGCCCCGCACAGAATAAATCCCATAATCGATGGTTCTGACACTGCCTACGAAATATTCGAAATACCAATCGAGTTCGAGTCCCGAAACCCTCTCCATAACTCTCCGAAAATCTACTGGCCTCGGATGCTTGAATTTCCATTCATCAAAATAAACCAGCAAACCTTTTTTCAAGTTTTGTTTGCCAATTATGTAACCAAGTTGATCAAGTAAAACTTCACCTTTACTGTATGCCGCAACTCCATAAGAGCGGTTGCTTGTATAATGATCGGCATGTGTTGATAATGGATCTTCTTTACCCTCAAGAGCTAAACTGATATACGAATCATAAGCCCCGGAATGATTAGCATCGCCTTCCGCACCTTTCAAATAATGCATCGTTTCTGCTGCAGCATAAGACCCAAAACCTTCATCCATCCATTCATGTAAACTTTCATTAGTGGCTAGCACCCCATGATACCAGTTATGCGCTGCTTCATGCATGGTAACTCCCAATAAACTATTGAAACTTCTTTTTCCGGTAATTAATGTTCCCATCGGATATTCCATTCCTCCATCTCCGCCTTGAATAACGGCATAAACAGGGTAGGGATATTCGCCAAAATGTTTGCTGAGATACTGAAATCCCTCAGCCACTTTCACCTGAAATTTTTGCCAGTTTTCTGTAATTGTACTGTCATTCTGATAAAAGAAGTGGAGTTCAGGAGCGCCTTCCACTTTTAAAACATCATGTAAATAATCTTCATCTGCAGCCCACATAAAGTCATGCACTTGTTTTGCTTCAAATTTCCAGGTTATTTTATCTCCTAAAACCGTATTTGCTTTGGCTTTGCCCGCAGAATAACCATGACCTGTTTCTTCCGGATTTAACAAAACTGCTCCTGCCGCAACCACAAATTCTTTGTCAATGGTAATATCAACTCTAAAATCGCCCCAAACGCCATAAAATTCTCTGCCGATATAGGGGTCAGCATGCCAACCTTCTTCATCAAACTCAGCTAGTTTAGGATACCACTGACTCATGCTATATGCAATTCCTTCTGAGTTACTGCGGCCTGAACGTCTGATCTG
>JBDNHP010000461.1:0-12501 GCA_041688765.1 Flavobacteriales bacterium | reverse complement strand
TTTGTGCAACAGTATTCTGCTGCAACGATCCTTCTGAAGCTTATGTGATTTGCACTCAGGTGGTTATTGAATGTCCTCCTTGTACACCTGATCCAACGTTTACAATCAGCACTTGGGTTTCCTATATTAATGGACAATGCTATGTTGATTTGTATGCGGATTTATTGGTTCATGATGCTGAGCAGGATGTAGCAGGAGATCAATGTGATGTTTGGTATATCTATGATGCACTAGGCAATTTGATTCTGACTCTTGATGGTAGTTCTTATGGAAATGGATGGGATATTGCCTACATTTTGCCAGCAGGATGCTACACCATTTGCAGAGTAGAATGTTGCGTGAATCCAGATGGAACAGTTAATCAGGCTATCTCTTGCATTGATTTCTGCGCTGAATGTCCTTGTGAAGCTCCACAGTTTGATTGGGATTATTTCCCTAATCTGAGCGGTGATAATTGTGAGCAAGGTTTCTGCATCAGCACATTGCTCGATCCAAACAAATATTGTGCGGTTTGGGATTTCGGTGATGGCACTGTAGAGTATCTTCCGGTAGATATCTGTCCAGTTCATACTTACACTTGTGATGGTGTTTATGATGTTTGTGTAACAGTATTCTGCTGCGAAGATCAATCAATAGGAACGACGGTTTGTAAGCAAATCACCGTTGATTGCCCATGCAGTATTCCTGCAGATGCAAGCTTCAACTGGAGCTATGGTCAGGATATGTGTACTGTGTTCACTAATATCAATCTCCCTGCTGTAACTTGTCCAGATGAATTATGCTGGAGCTGGGATTTTGGTGATGGTACAGTTCAAATTGGTGCTGCGTTTGCTAGTCACACGTACACTGCTGATGGAATCTACACTGTTTGTCTGAATATCTTCTGCTGTGATAATCCTGCTATGGGATACACCATTTGTCAGGAAGTTCAGATTGATTGCGGTGGATGCCCTGAACCATGTGAAATATTCCCTTCATTCATGCCGGTTGCCGGAGAATGTTCAGTGTGTTTCTTCAATCTAAGTCAAGCTGGATCCTTCACTACAATTACAGGTTATCTCTGGGATTTCGGTGATGGAAATACATCTACATCTTTTGATCCTGTTCACACTTTCCCTGATACTGGAACTTACACAGTTTGTTTAACTGTTTACGGTTCTTCTGCAGACGGTAATTGTGAGCAAACATTCTGTTGGGATGTAACAGTAGATTGTGATCCTCCTTGCCCTGGTGATACCAATGGTGACGGTGTGATTAACACTGCTGATTTAATTATCGTGTTAGCTGGTTATGGCCAAAGTTGCCCGTAATCTGTAGGCAAGTCCAATGAGAAAACCGCTCCTGAAAAGGGGCGGTTTTTTTGTTAATTAATTGTATTTAATTCAATTCCGAATTAATAACGAGATTCAGAAGTAAATTGCAATTTTAAAGGAGGGCATTATTATAGGATTAATTATTTTAAAATGTTGACTTGATTGGCGTAGGTTCTGAATCCTATAGGGATTTAATGTTTATAGCTAATTGACTCACCATACCTGCCGACCCTGAAAGGGTCGCATATTAATATCGGGTCAATTGAACAATAATTCATGACCTAATTCTACGCACATTTAATTTAATATGGAACAGGTAAAATCATTCGGTCAACCAATTGAATAAATGTTTTTCATGGAATTCAATTTCAAATTTGTTTAAAAATTCCACGTATTCTTCCTGAAATGATTTCCGTTGATGGTGATTCTTTGGATTTAAAACAGAGTTAATTACGTTATCAAGATTTGAATGACTATATGAAAAGGCCGCATAACCTTCTTGCCAATTGAATTTGAATTTAGAATTTTTTTAGAATTGATAAATTCTGTAGAGGACTTTTTTAATCTCCCTCACTAAATCTCGATAGACAGCACGAGGGTTTCAAACCTATAAGTATATGAATGTGATAGGGAATACCATTAATGGCGATCATTTTTTGTTCTTTATTTTTTACAATTCCTGTAATATACTTGAACAGTTCTTCTTCCCAATAAGCATCAATCAATGCATCACGATGTTTAACTGCAAATACTAGCTGAATGTATATCTGAGAATATGTACCTGGCATACCAATAAATTTATGGGTTAGAATTATAATGTGATTCCTTTAGGAATTGAGAAATAATGCCTAACAAAGTTCTTTATTTTACAAAAGGCACATTAAAATCTGTTAATCTTTAAAATTTGCCCACTTCCATCTAGGAAGGGGCGGCATCCAGCTGCACGATATTATTTCTCATCCACAGTGGGGAAAATTAGTGGTAAAGGGGCAGTTCCTGTTTTGCTCAATCAACCATCTGAACGGATGCAATTAGTGGAACACATAAGCATTAAAAAGAATAGGAATTTTGACTGGACCTCTTCATTCGATGTCTCCGAAATCATTTCAAAAAAGGTTGCAGAAAAACAGCCTGATGCTGTAATCAATACAACGATTACCATTAGGTCAGGCATTGACAATTTCTTCATAAATCTATTTACAATAGGATTAGCACAATCACGCAAAGTTATAGTTGACGCAGATCTCATGAAAGAGAAGAAGTAAACTAACCATAATATTTAAGGATTGAACACGTGCGGCAAAGCATAGAGACGATTTAGTCTTGTGTTTAAGAAAGTTGTTGTCTAGCTTGTTTGGCGATAACGCCTTAAATTTACTTTCAATCGCGTTGATTGATTTATACACAAGCACTATGCAGAGAGATAGTGGTTTTTTTGTTTTCAGGAGATCAAAAACGCTCATAATTTTTGAGCATACATGATTGAACAGCGGAAATTACTCGAATGTTGATAGCTAAAACAACATATATAATTGTAATTCACTCTCACGGTAACCCCACGGCCAAAACATCTTGCTATTTTAATTCTTTTCCTGCTCTTTTGGCCTATGAAAAACACAAATGCCTGAAATGAGATTTTATCACAGTGAATAGCTTTAGGATTGAATAAGCTAAATTTTTGCAAAAAGCATGGTTTAGTTTATCTTTATTCCATGTAAGAAGATGCAAAAATATTAGCAGCCCAAGCTGAAGCTCTAATAGCAGAGAATGCAAAACTAAGAGAGGAAATCGAAGCACTTAAATTTCACATTACTGGGCAGTAAACCGAAGCGAACCTTTCCAACGTCCACACAACAGTAAATTCCATTTCATATTGACGCCTCGTTCCGGCAAACTGACCCCTACGAGAAATAGAAGTTACCCCCCTCAAATCGATTTTCCGGTGAGCACAGTTATAAAGTCATCCTTGCGTCTTCGTGCAATCCATACTTGAGATCCATCTTCCATTAAAGCATATCCTCCGTCTTCCTTAATATATTTTTTTACATATTTCAGATTCACAATAAATGACTGATGAGTTCTAAAAAAACGATCAGAGGGAAGAATTTCTTCGTATTCTTTTAATGATTTTGGCACGGTAATTTTTTCACCGCTCTTCAGAAAAAAATGGGTGTAATTAGAATCAGATTCAAGTCGAATAATATCATCCAACTGTACAAGTGTTAAGCCTTCTGTAGATGAAATTGTAATCCGATCAGGAGATTCTCCTTTCTTAAATTTCAATAGATCGTCAATCTGTTCTGCTCTTTGAGGGAATTTTTTTCTCGCTTTTTGAACAGCATCAATCAATTCATCCGGATCAATCGGTTTAAGCAGGTAGTCAATGGCAGAAAAACGAAAGGCTTTAATAGCGAAAGCATCAAAAGCAGTAGTGAAAATAACAGCAAAATCAATAGATCTGAATTTTTCCAACAAATCAAAACCTGTCCCGTCCTCCATTTGAATATCGAGAAAAACAAGGTCCGGATCTAGGGTTCGGATCTTCATGAAGCCATCTTCTACGGAGTTTGCTTCTCCAATCACTTCTATATCAGTGCAATAGTTTCTGAGAAACGAACGCATAGTTGATCTTGCATCTTCCTCGTCATCTACTAGTAAGGCTTTCATTTACGCTTTGGATATAAGCATGAAATTAGTCATTTATTCTATAACTCGAATTTTTACCTCCACTTTGGTCCCGAGCACTTTACCATGTCGATCCTTCACTTCTTGTATACTCACTTTACTGTCTTTATTGTTTTCGTCAAGCAATTCGAGACGTTTTTGTGTAATCGTCATTCCTACCGATTTGTGCAACGAGCCATGATTTTCTTTCAATTGCTTGGATTTTGCTATTCCTATGCCATTGTCAGTTACAGTGGCTATGAGGTATTTTCCAATTAGCATATAAAAAAGTTCAATTCTCCCCGTTCCCTCTTTTTTGGCGAGTCCATGTATTATCGCATTTTCTAGATAGGGTTGAATCAAGAGCGGAGGTAGTTCAATATCTTGGGTGTCTATGTCCCTATCAACTGTAATTTCATATTCAAATTTTTCTTTAAACCTCATTTTTTCCAATTCCAAATACAATTCCAGTGAATTGATTTCATCATGCAGTGTGACTTTTGGTGATCGGGAATGGTTGAGCATGGCTCTGATCAATCGAGAAAATTTGGCTAAGAATCGATTGGCTTTATCATTTTCATTATTGGCAATATAGGATTGTATACTATTGAGCGAATTGAAAATGAAATGTGGATTCATTTGAGCCAAAAGGGCGCTCCTCTCAAGATGTACCAGTTTTTTCTCAATAATATCTCCCTTTCTTAATCGCACCATGAGCCATTTTACAATTAAATATATGATGCCCGAAATAATGATAAAAAGCAGCACTGCAAACCACCATGTTAACCAGAATGGTGTTTCTATTTTAAAATTTAATTCTTGTGTTTCACCCCAAATATTTCTATCATTTCCAACTTGAATACTGAAGTTATACTTACCGGGATCCAGTGATGCAAATTCTAGTAAAGTGGCTGTAGTGTAGTTCCATCCTGTGTCGCTTACATTCAATTTGTAGCGATATTGCAAATCTTGCGGACGTTGATAATTGAATCCGGTGTATGAAATTTTTATCGTTCCGGGTTCATATTGAAATGCATTTTTTGGGGCTTCAAAGAATAGGTCATTCCCTACTTGAATGTGTTGAAGGTGTAAAGTAGGAGGGAGGTCATTTCCTGAATTTAATGGGACTCTACAAATACCATCAGGACAAACGAACCAATAGAAATTGCCCAAAATTAGACATTGTAAAACGTCATTGGATGGAAGTCCGCTCCATTTATCCATGTGTTCAATGATCTCAATGCTATTTTCATTCACCTTTATTCTGTCCATCCCTTTGGAGCCGCAAACGAGTAATCCATATTCTTCATAATACTGAAGATTGCGAATAATACCGGATTTCAAACCGTCAGCATGGGTGTAAAGAATGGCAGATTGCATATCGCCACTGCAAATCATCAATCCTTGCCCTTTTAATGCGATTGCAATCCTGTCTTGATCAATCCTCTGCATGTATTCCACTCTTCCTTTAATTGGAATACCGCTTATTTCTTTTATTAATTCAAAATCTGATTTTCCTTTTCTGTAGAAACCCGAGCTAGTGCCAATCCATAAAGTGCCTTTGGAATCCCGAATTAAGGAATATGTTCTTTGCGTGAATCCATCTTGCCTTGAATCATAGCGCAACTCGTAGGTTGATTTATCAATTATTTCAAATCCTTTTCGCTCCGTTATTCCTATTTCATTATCGGATATTGAAAGCAGGTTCAGCGCCTGTTTGCAATGTTGAGGTCCTTTGCCGGTAAGTGCTGGCATCCATTCACCCGGCCCCGTATATTCAAACAGCCCTCTTTCATTCGCTAAAATAATGCTGCCATCCGCACTTAAACAACCAGCATGAATGCGCTCCCCATGCAAATCGAAAGTATTTATACCCTCCTCTGATAATTCAATTTCTATGATTTGTGAATTCGAATTCAGACTAATGAATTGATCGTTATTGAGCGGTCGAATACTTTTCCAGGAAAAATATTCTTCTTTCTGACAGATTCTAATTTCTGGTCTAGGAAAATATTTGATTCCTTCATTCAAGGTTCCAACCCACAATGCCCCGGAAGCGTCGAAATGGATGGCACTTACCGCATCGCTCACATAGTTCAGTCCTTGGCTTCCGGAGAACAATTCATCAACTGAGCCGAACCTACTTAATCCTAAATTATTTCCTAACCAAATTCTCCCTAAACTATCTTCAAATAATGCATTGATCTGAGAACCAAAATTGAAAGAGTTGATGATATTATTTTGATCGAGTAGGCATAAATATCCTGCATAACTGATCATTGTATTTGAATTAGCCAGTTTTAAGGCTCTTACTGGGCCAGTTGTAAATGGAATGCCTTCCCAAATTAGTTCCTTTTCTCCCTGGTCCCCGAGAATAATTGTTACGCGATTTTCTGATTTATCTTCATCAACAAGCCAGGCTCCATAATGTAGTCCATTCGGCAAGTTTTCAAGCCAAATACCATGTCCATTATTCCTGTATCCTTTGTTTTCGCCATTATTCTCATTTAAAGCAACGTACCCTGACTGATTCCCGCCATAAAAAATTTCTGAATTCGAATTAACATCCAAAAACTGCGGAATATCTTGATTTCTAATTCGGTTGAGAAGTTTAAATTCCTCCGGATACACGCTTATGCTATCACCCTTACATACGAATAGCCTGTTACTCAGAGTGATGCCGAGCAAGGCCCCATCAGGCATTAGGCTTAAATGCAATACAACTAAATCAGGCAATCCATCTTCTGTGTCGAAATTTTTAACTGATTTTCCATCATACCGACTAAGACCTTGATCCGTAGCGATCCAAATATATCCTTCATTATCTTGAAGAATATCATGGGTTTCATAACCGGCAAGCCCTTGATCGGGGCCCAAGGTTCTGAATGACTCCTGTGCAATACTTAGTAATTGTATGGCTAGGATTAAAACAAACAGCAATATATTTTTTAGACTTAACATAGTAAATCTCAATATCCTAAGAAGGTTGTTTAGTTTCAATTAGGTTCATTTAGCACTATTCCCCTAATATTGAACTCACTAATGCAATGCTCTAATTATAAAGAAATTCGAAAGAAATCTAAATATTGAGCCCAAGGCAGTGAAATCAGGCATAAATTAATACTCTTTTAGGCTATGATGCAAGTGATTTTGAATATTTGAGTCATTAAACTCGGGATTTTCTTCCTTGATTTGCTGATTTGTGCTCATTTGCAATGGGTTTCATAATTTATGAGGCCAAAGGCAGATTGGCTTCAATTGGGACTTATCTTTGCCTTTCTTGTAGAATTATGGAGTTTCACTTATTTACATTGGCGAATGGCATCAGAGTCATTCATAAAGAAACCGACAGGGAAATAGCCCATTGCGGACTGGTTGTTAATGCCGGCTCAAGAGATGAATTGGAAGATGAACAAGGACTCGCCCATTTCATAGAACACTGTATTTTTAAAGGAACAAAAAAGCGAAAAACGTATCATATTTTAAGTCGATTAGATGCGGTAGGAGCTGAAATAAATGCCTATACAACCAAGGAAGAAACTTGGATATATGCCTCATTCATCAACAAGCATTTTGAGAGAGCTGTAGAACTCATATCTGATATTTGTTTCAATTCAACATTTCCTGAAAAGGAAATTAAAAAAGAACGGGATGTCATTATTGATGAAATCAATTCGTATCAGGATAGTCCAACAGAAATGATTTTTGATGATTTTGAAGAACAAGTTTTTGCCAAGCATCCTCTGGGTAGAAACGTCTTGGGAACTGCTGAGAGTGTGAAGAAATTTAATCGAGAATCTATTTTGAAATTTATTTTCCGCCACTATAGGACTGATCAAATGGTTTTTAGTGTTGTGGGAAATATCAATTCTAAAACGGTTGAGCGAATTGTCCGAAAGTTTTTCTCCGATAAAATGGATTCCGGAATTTATCAGAAAAGAAAAGTCTTTAAATCGTATAAACCTTCTCATATTCTCAAAGCAGAAGATACTCATCAGGTTCATTATTTAGCTGGGAATACAGCCTATCATCATGATCATCCTCTGAAACCGGGACTTATTCTACTCAATAATTATCTTGGAGGTCCGGCCATGAACAGCAGGTTAAATCTTATGATCAGAGAAAAACACGGTATCGCTTACAATATTGAATCTAATTATCAAAGCTATTCAGATACCGGTGTGTTTGAAATATATTTAGGTACTGACGATCGAATGTTTGAGAAAGGAAAGAAACTAATATTTAATGAATTAAAATTATTAAGAGAGAAGAAATTGGGTACTGCACAATTACATAGTGCCAAGCAACAACTTATAGGTCAATTTGCTCTTTCTCAAGAAAGTGGTTCGGGTATTATGCTCGCTATCGGGAAGACCTTTTTACTTTATGATAAAGTTGATTCTATTGAAGAAGTTTATAGAAAAATCAATGAAATTACCGCTTCAGATTTATTAGAAATTGCCAATGAAATCATGACAGAGAAGGATATGAGTTCTTTGACTTATGCATCTAAGTAATTTAAATAAATGATAAATATTAATATTGCTATTTAATTATATATTAATTACTCCGAACTTATCCTGTGTACATCATTGTTATCCCTATCGATTTCATTTTTCACGAATCTAATTTTTTGTGCAATCACAGCAAAATCCGGGAAACCTTTTACTATTAGCCATTCTATCGCTTTATCATCATTGTCTGCTCCCATTGCCATTTTATGCAGCACTATGTATTCATTTTTCTCAAGCCATTTTAACGCATTGTTATTGCCTTCTGCTCCATGGATTAAAGCCATCAGTGCTGCATGACCTTTGTTTAAAAGCCACTCTCTCGCATCTTGTTTTAAATGCAATGCAAATACGAATAATCCCAATTCCGGATAGCCATTTTTAATAAGCCAATCTCGAATTTTGCCATTGCCCGAGATGGCTTCTCCCCAAGCTAGTATTATTTTAGGTGGATATGCTAATTCCATGGTTCAATTGCTAATAGTAATTCAACGTTAAAATCTAAAGAAAATTTAATCACAATTTAGGAATATAAACATGCACATCGTCGCCAGTTTTTATTTTCCCTTCTCTTTCAATCCATCCAACCAATCCTCGCCTGTCTTTGCCAGCCTTTGCAAATCCCATTTTTGGCTTGCGACCAGCACCGGATTCAATGTATGGCAGCGGTAAATCACAGGGCAAATTTTCTTCATAAACCACTAAAACTAATTCTCTTCCTATTGCTATTCTGCTAAGCGGCGGAAGCTTAGTGAAATTGGGAATCCCTTTAAAAATTAAATTGGCACCAATCCACTCAGGTTGGAGTTCTGAAATACCCATCAAATCTGCAATTTTGCTCAACTCTTCTACCGATACAGCACTCCAATGGCGATGATTTTTTATGGTAGTACCACGAGTGTAGAATGGCTTGTCTCGACCACCGGCAGATTTCAAAAAGCCATAGTGTCTATCGCCCGGAAAGCCCTCAAATCCAACAGAGAGACTATCTATTCTTCTGGTTTCAAGTTTGGAATCTGCGGTGCTCAAGAGGATGGCAGTTACCGTACCCTGGAAATCAATTTTTTCAAGATTCATTATTGCAGTGAGAGGTTTTGAGGATGATTGTATATTCTTAATGGATCTATTGCATATATGCTTTTAATATTCCCGTACATTCCCGGAAATCGTTCCTGAAATTCATGTGGTGTTTCGAAAAAGCATTCCGTCATTACGGCAAAGAGTTCTACAAAATTAGTATTAGCATAAGGTCTGAAATACTCAGATTGCAAATATTTATCTCCAATATTCTTTTGCTTTACCAATTTCGACCAGCGTTGGAAAGCAGAATTAAAGTCCGAATGTGCCTGATTCATTTCTGATTCAATTACCATTACATGACTGAATTCATGCAAGCCCAGATTCATATTGTCAGTTTCATTGATCCAGTCAGACTGAAAATCCTGCCAGCTCAACACAATGATGCCAGCTCTGTTCACTTCGCCTTTGTGTTTTTTCCTCGTAATTCTTGAATAGTAAGCTTCCGGATAGATGAGTATTGTACTGAATTCAGATAATGGCTTATAACTCCTTCCAAATGTTAGTTTCACATAAGCTGCTGAAATTAAGAAACGATGTTCTTTTTGAAGTTGAAATCCATTTCGTGGAATAAACTCCATTTGGTTTTGGAAAATATGACAGCGCAAATAGAACTTGTATTTATGCTTTGCATTTAAGTGGCGATACAGTTTTATATGCTTATTTAGCACTTGATTGATAGCGGGATCAGGCCTTACAATCTTCATTTTGAAGAGTTGGTAAAAACCCAAGGACCAGATGTAGTTATTTTTAAAAAGGAAAGAGGCTATGCCATGCATGCCCCAAATAAATGAAAAAAACCGCCTAAGCGGTTCTTTTATTCATTATTTCTTGTATTTGAGATCTTTTTGTGCTGCTCTCTCCGAAATGGTTGTTCTTCTCATTTCGATGAAGAAGTGATACTGGCCCTGATCTATTTCAATATATTGAACACCGTTCTCATCACGAATATCGCACCAGTAATTATCCGAATTCTCGAAATAGAATCCATCGTCGTTACAGATCATCATAAGATAGGTGTCTAAACCGTTGGCTCCCGGCTTAGCCATTGGCTGTCCTGCTTGTCCACCATTGATGTGAATTTGATATGTGCCATACCAATAATCTGTTTGATTGATAAAATATTCGAATGAATAAATCCCCGGATTACTGCGATAGTACTCTGCAAAAAATGGAGCGGAAGGCAAACTTGGGTTATTATCCCAATAAGAGTATGGCGGATTGTAATCATAATCGATTCCGTAAAAAGCTTTGCCGTCTCGACCGGGAGGGCCATATTCCGCTACTACTATGCAAGATTGTAATGCAATTGCCAGAATAAACAGGCCTAGGTTTTTGAGCTGATTGAATGTTCTGAGCATAATGCAATTTTTTAGAGCTTATTCAATACCTATGCCATAAATTCTATTTGTTGATTTCCAGGGTATAAATGCAAGTTTTAATAAGTGCAATAGTCTTAATTTTGCGAATAATAATGAAAGCCAAAGCCATCCAATGAGTTCACCAGTTGAAGCACCGGTGTTTCGGTCAAAAAGCAAATCCGAAATGTTTAGCCCTGAATTCTGGACGCTAAACTGGAGCTCGGTATTGTTTATGGCGAGTTTTTCAATGATTTTACCTGAACTGCCCGATTTTCTGCGCGCTATGGGTGGACAGGATTATATTGGTTATATCGTTGGTATTTTCACCTTGAGCGCCGCTTTGTCTAGGCCTATTAGTGGAGTGCACACCGATAAAAGTGGGCGAATCAAGATTATGCTCTTTGGTTCTGCCATCACTACAATTGCAGGATTATTGTACCCTTTCGCCCAAACGGTTTGGCTTTTCTTAAGCTTGCGATTCATTCATGGATTGTCAACAGGATTTAGGCCAACGGCATCCACCACTTACCTTACCGATATAGTTCCGAAACAGAGGAGGGGAGAGGCTATGGGCTATCTCGGAATGGCTGGTAGCATAGGAATGGCCATGGGGCCGGTGCTCGGAAGTGTTATCAGAGAGGAGTTTTCTTTCGAAATGATGTTCTATACATCTACTTTGCTTGGACTATTAAGTTTTTTGTTAACGCTAAGACTGAAGGAAACCATACCGAAAAAGGAAAAGGTAAATACGAGCATTCGTCAAGTAAAAGTTTCCGATGTTTTAGAACGATCAGCACTTCCTACCTCTATCATTATGGTGTTGGATACATTTTCTTTTGGAGTAATTCTCACCGTGGCGCCGGATTACGTTAAAAGTATGGGCTTTCAATACAAAGGTATTTTCAATGCCGTATTTGTATTGGCATCCATTTCTATGCGTTTTTTCGCCGGACATGCCAGTGATAGGTTTGGACGCGTACCATTATTGAGAACAGGCACAGTACTCCTTGTTATTTCTCTGTTGGTTTTGGGATTTGCTGGAAACAGCACGGTGCTAATCATTGGCGCGGTGCTGTACGGTATGTCTATTGGTATTAATCGGCCTACTATTTTTGCTTGGACTACCGATTTAGCTAATCCTGAAAAGATTGGAAAAGCTTTGGCAACCATGCTGCTTGCACTTGAAATTGGCATTGGTGCAGGCGCATTTATCTCCGGCGAAATTTATGATAATGATATTAATAGAATTCCTGCTACATTTTTCCTTGCCGCCGCAATAGCCTTTGTAAGTCTCATTTATCTCCTTTTTGTTGCTGCAAAGTTTGAAAGGAAGAACACAGATTAAGTACAGTTTTTCACTTTTACTTCAGCGCGCATGGATTTTATTGCTGCCCTTTAAACGGAATTATTAACTTCGCAAATCTTTAAAATAGTATAGAGATCAAGGATTTTGGCCTCGGAATGTTTAAGTTAATGAATGGACTATTAATTGAATTAATAATATAAATGATGGAAAATATTTCACTCGATTGGAATGTAATAAAACAACAGCTTTTAAGCATGGCTGTAGAGTAT
>JBDNHP010000460.1:0-5721 GCA_041688765.1 Flavobacteriales bacterium | reverse complement strand
CCTTGCAAGGTGCCGGTGTTGTGGTAAATGGTATCAATTTGTAAGCCGGCATACTGTGCAAAAGTCGCAACAGTTACCAGCGAAATGAAGAAAGAGAGTAAAAGCTTTTTCATGCTTTGTTTATTGGAGTCAGAGAGAAGCTATATTATAATATGACTTTACGGAAGGCACAACTAAAAAGTTGCATTTTAATCACAATTGTCTTTTTGAAACCTACAAGTGTATCTTTCGTAAGATATCAGGATATGATGCGCTTTTTCACCCTATATGCGCTGCTCCTGGCCTGGTCAGGTATGCAAGCTCAATCCTACCGTATAGATAACTACACGGTGGAGAATGGCTTGAGCCAATCCCAGGTTTTGGAAATTATTCAGGATCCTACCGGAGAAATTTGGATTGGAACTGCCAATGGTGGTATTTCTATTTTTGATGGACTTCAGTTCAGGTATATTACCCGACAAGAGGGTTTGCCTTCCAACACTATTTATGATCTAGAACTTGTAAGCGATGACCTTATGGCGGTAGCCACTTTTGAAGGGCTCGCACTTGTTGATATTCACAATCCTTCCAATATGCGAATTGTGAAAGGAATTCCGGACGGAATCGTATATAAAATTTTTAGAGATGGAAATAGGATTATTCTTGGCACCGGCAAAGGCATTTGCTATCTCGAAGACGAATCTGTAATTGTACCTGAAAATAATCCCTTATTAGGAAAAGCTGTTTTTAATATTTCAAGGGACGGAAAAGGAAGAATTTGGTACAGTACTTTAGGCCATGGGGCATACTACCAAAGCGGTGAAAACATAAACCGTTTGTCTGTTAAAGAAGGCTTGCCGGATAATAATGTGAATTGTGTTTTTGATTATTTAGGAAACACTTGCGTTTGCACTTATTCCGGTGTTTACATTTTTCAAAGCGAGAATCAAAAGCTAGTTGAAGTTGATCTTCCGTTTAAAGATGAAATCGTTTTTAATGTCGTTTATGATGAAAATTCAGAGTATTGGCTTGGAACGCACAATGGACTTTTTCATATTAATGGTGAAGCAAGGCTTTATACAGCTAAGGACGGACTTGTTGGAAAAGACATCGGTAAATTAATACAGGATAGAGAAGGAAATATCTGGTGCGGTTCGCGTGATGGTGGAGTTAGTAAGATCAGAGAAAGAATTTTTACTACTTATACCAAAGATGATCTTCTTCGAAGCAATGGGATTAATAGGATCCAAAGTTTTGATTCAGACCGTTCTATCTGGCTCGCTACAGATAAAGGCATAGCCATTATGGATGAAAATATTGAGCTGAAGTACCTTGATTTCTCGAGTGGATTACCTGACAATCGTGTTCGGGCAATGATTGAAGGCAATGACTCAGAAGTATGGATTGGCACGGCTTCGGGAATGGCGTTGTACAAAAATGGAAGAATTCAAAAAGTGAAATTGGGGGCAGATGTCAATGAGTACGTTCAGGATGTATGCTTACACAAAGACACTGTATTTGCAGGTACATACAGTGGTATTGCTTACGTAGATGACAAAACGCTAAAACCATATCCAATAGAAGGTTTAGAACCAACTCTTGTAAATCAGCTTTTAAGTGATGGCTCGGGAGGCCTTTGGATCAGTACCAATGAGTCTGGTTTATACAGGTATGAAAATCGTGTACTTAGGCAGTTTAGCGAAATAGAGAGTTTTACTGCCAAAACTGTTAAAAGCATTTATATTGATAATAAGGGATTATTCTGGGCCGCTACCAATAGTGGGCTTTTTATGTATAAAAATGGTCGTTTTTTCAGATTCAGTTCTGAGGATGGATTGGGTTCTAATGCCATTGTTTCAATTATTCAACAAGATGATTCCACCTATTGGGTTGGACTCAATAAAGGGGCTAATCGCTTTGTACTTAGAGATGAATCAATACATTCCATAAGACTATACTCCAATGAACATGGATTTTCTGGTCAAGAGAGCAATCCAAGGGCCATTTACCGGGGTAATGACGGTAGAGTATGGTTTGGTACAAATGGTGGTTTAAACATTTATCACCCTGATCGGGATAATCCAAATCTTAAGGCTCCAATAGTGCGCATTACCCGACTGAAAATGTTTATGCAAGACACAGACTGGAAAGAGTACGCCAATGAATTTGATACTGACGGATTGCCGCGTGACTTAGTTTTGGATTATGATAAAAACAATATAAGTTTTCTATTTAAAGGAGTTAGTCAAGTATCGCCGGAATACGTTAAATATCGTTACCGCTTAATAGGTGAACAAAGCGACTGGATTGAAACAACGGAACGCCGCGTGGATTATTCCAATTTGAATCATGGCGATTATTCATTTGAGGTGATGGCGGCAAATAGTGATGGAGTTTGGTCTGAAAATTCAGTGACTTTTAGTTTTTCTATTAATCCTCCATTTTGGAAAACTTGGTGGTTTTATTCGTTAATTGTAAGTATTATTTTTGCAGCTATTTTTTCTTACTTTAAAATCAAAAATGCGAATACAAAAATCACAGAGATCAATCAAATTCTGAGTGAACAAAAAGACATAATTTCTCAAAAGAACAAAGACATCATGGATAGCATTCATTATGCTAAACGAATCCAAGATGCAGTACTTCCTCCTCCCGATGAAATTGATCTTCCCAAGACATTCATTTTCTTTAGACCAAGGGATGTGGTTAGCGGAGATTTTTACTGGTTTCACAATCGGGGAAACATGAGTTTGTTTGCTGTGGCAGATTGCACGGGTCATGGTGTTCCAGGAGCGTTTATGTCCATTATTGGATATAACCTCATGGATAAAATTGTGGGTGAGCATCATATTTACGAGCCTGCTGCTATTTTGGAACGATTAAGTGAGGACGTTTCCAGAACACTAAACAAGCGTTTGGAGTCAGAAGGTCCGGTGCGCGATGGCATGGATATAGCGGTTTGTTGTTTTCATCGGGATACTGAAGAAATTGAGTATGCAGGAGCTGTACATCCCCTTATTATTTGGAGAGAAGGAAATTTGCAGGTTATTAGAGGTGATCGTTTATCTATAGGAAATAATCACAATAATTATAAATATACCAGTAAGAGGGTGAAGTTGCAAAAAGGCGATATGTTGTATTTATTTACGGATGGATTTGTTGATCAGTTTGGAGGCGAAAAGGGAAAGAAGTATAAGTCGGTGCATTTTAGAGAGTTCCTAGAGAAGCTGGGTAAGTATCCAATTGATCAGCAGCGCAACATGATTATCCGTGAATTTGAATCCTGGAAGGGCAAACATGATCAGGTGGATGATGTGTTGGTATTGGGAACTTTGCTTTAGATATTTAATAATTAAGAATTGTATTAATTATTTTTTGTTGTGAATCGGCAAATCATCAAGCACTAATATGATTCACTCCATTTGGGTAATCCTGATCAATTAAATGGAGAATTTTCCGATAATCTTCGTCCTTATTTACAAAATCGAGTCTATTGCTATCAATTATAAGGACCTTCAGATCTTCTTGCTTTCTTATAAATTCGAAATAGTTGTTTTGAACATCAATTAGGTATTTATCCGTTATTTGCTGCTCATAAGGCCGCCCGCGCTTCTTAATATTGTGTTGCAACCTTTCAATATCCAAGTAGAGGTAAACTAGCAAATCAGGTTTGGGAATTTGAGGTATAATTAATTGAAACATTTTGGAGAACAATGAATATTCATCATCCTTTAAATTGTTTCGCGAAAACACCAAAGATTTGCTAAGGAAATAATCGGAAACTACATGACTTCCAAAAAGGTCTGGTTGTTCGAGGTCGCGTTTTAACTGGCTGAACCGTTCAGCTAAAAAACTTAGTTCTAAAGGAAAAGCATACCTGTCTGGATCTTCGTAGAATTTGGGCAGGAATGGGTTTTCTGCAAATTCTTCCAAAATTAATTTTGCTTTGAACTCAGCAGCTATTTTGGAGCTAAGTGAGGTTTTACCAGCACCTATATTGCCTTCTATAGCGAGGTAGCGGTATCTCATGGTAAAATTCTTACTTGTGTTTTGTCAGAACATGATTCCAACAGTTGACTCACGTTTTTGCCCTTTAATCCGGGAGGGACCAGATTTGGTGAAAGTTCTGTTAATGGAACTAAAACAAATTTGCGATCAGCTAAACGGGCATGTGGAACAGTGAGCTCAGGCAGATTGTACATTATTTCTCCATCTACCAGTAAATCCATATCTATAATTCTAGAAGTATAAATTTCTCCTTCAGCAGGTATTGATCTGCTTCTGCCCATTTGTTTTTCAAGCTCAAGCAGAGATTCTACCAATTTACGAGTTGAGAGTGGGGTCTCAACTTCAATCACTTGATTGATGAAATAGTGTTCTGAATGAAATCCCCATGGTTCTGTTTCATAGCATGATGATTGCCGTAATACCTTGCCAATCTGTGAGTTGATCTCTTCCACAGCCTGCTTAAGGTAAGCATTACTATCCCCTTCATTTGATCCCAGACCTATGTAAACAACTCTGAATGCCACGGGCCAAATATACGATTGACTTGCCCTTCTTCATGAACTCTTGCCGTTTATGTAACTTAATTCATTTGCTCTAAGTCTCATACTAAATTTGTATCAGGATCATCCAGTTAAGAAACAAGCAAACTGATACTCCAACAACAAAAACCAATAATTATGAACTCTTTTTGGAAAAACACTTTATCGGCATTTCTTGGATCAGGCCTCGCTATGGTCGTTTTTGGAGGCATCCTGATTCTGATTTTTATCTTGTCCATTTCAAGTCTGATATCCTCAATGGGCGGGGATAATGATAAAACAGCTGTAAAAAATAATAGCGTTTTGGAATTAACTTTGGATGCCCCTATTATCGACAGAGGCAAGAATCAAGAAATGAATTTTAATTTTTCGACCTTCAGTTCTGATAATTCTATTGGTTTGGATCATCTGGTCGCCAATTTGGAAAAGGCGGCTGAGGATGAGCATATCAAAGGTATTTACCTTAATATAAAATCGGTTCAGGCTTCTCCATCTACTTTGCATGATGTAAGACAAGCACTGCTGGATTTTAAAACTTCGGGTAAATGGATTGTTGCTTATAGCGAAGAAATGGCTCAAAGTGCCTATTATATTTCCAGCGTAGCCGATGAAATCTATCTGTATCCTCAAGGAATGATGGAGTGGAAAGGAATGTACACGGAATTGGCCTTTTTTAGTCAGATGTTGGAAAAACTGGATGTAAAAATTCAAATAATTCGCGGTCCAGACAACAAGTACAAAAGTGCTGTCGAACCATTTATGTACGATCAAATGAGTCCTGCTAATCGTGAGCAGATTGAAACTTTTCTTCAAACAATTTGGGATGGAATGGTGCAGGAAGTGGCAGAAAGCCGTGGATTAACTGCTGAAAGCCTTAATATGCTTGCAGATTCACTCAGTTCTTTTATGCCCCAAGCGGCTCTCAGTTCTGGTTTAATTGATGGCTTGAAATATGGGGATGAAGTTCATGAAATTCTGAAAACAAAAGCTGGAACCGAAGCGGAATCGGATTTGGAAATGGTAGATTTTTCTAAGTATAAATCAGCCGTCGCTAAAAAATCGGATTCAACTGAAAAGGAAGAAGAAGCAGCCGAAGCAGAATCAGAGGAAAAGGAAGAGAAAAAAGTATCTCTTTTAAAAGGGGATAAAATTGCTGTGGTGTATGCGGTTGGTGCTATCGAAAGCGGTGAAGGGG
>JBDNHP010000459.1:0-8607 GCA_041688765.1 Flavobacteriales bacterium | reverse complement strand
TTTTAGTGCTTTTTCCTTGGTAATGGATGATTCGGGTTTCGGGGAAATAGTAATTTTTATAACCTCCTAAAATAATTCGCCATGAGAGATCGATGTCTTCACCGTACATAAAAAACTGCTCATCCAATAACCCTACTTTATCCAATGCCGATTTTCGCATGAGCATGAAAGCACCGGAGAGTATCTCAATTTCGTTGGTTTCGTCGGGGCTTAAATTGCCGAGATAATACCTGTTAAATTTCGCTGATTTAGGAAACAAGCCAGAAATACCAAAAATTTTATAAAAAGCGGTTTCCGGAGTAGGCAAACCTCTTTTGGATTCGGGAAGATAAACCCCTTTTCCGTCAATCATTTTGACGCCTAATCCGCCGGCATCAGGATGTTGATCCATAAAAGTTATCACTTTTCGAAAAGTATCTTCTTCAACGATGGTGTCTGGATTGAGCAGCAAAATATACTCGCCTTTAGCCATTCGCATTGCCTGATTATTGGCCCTTGAAAATCCAACATTATCCTGATTGGCAATTACAATAACGTTCGGAAAACGCTGTCGTACCATAGCTACAGATCCATCCACCGAATGATTGTCAACCATAAAAACTTCGGCATCTAGCCCTGCCCTTGCCTTTTCAACAGACAAAAGACATTGCTCGAGGAAGTATTCCACGTTATAATTAACGATGACAACCGATAGTTTCATGAACGCGAGAGCGTCGATTCAAAGGGTAAACGATTCTGAATAGAGCGACCAAGGGTGACTTCATCAGCATATTGCAATTCGTCGCCAATAGCCACTCCGCGGGCAATAGCACTAATTTTCAGCTCAAATACCTGCAACTTTCGATATAAATAAAATGAGGTCGTTTCGCCTTCCATGGTAGTACTTAACGCAAAAACCACTTCAGCAATATTTTGATCTCTGACTCTTCCGATCAGTGTGTCTATATTGAGATCTTGAGGACCGATTCCATCCATTGGAGAAATAATCCCGCCTAGTACATGGTATTTCCCCTTATACTGCCCCGTGCCTTCAATCGCCAGAATATCGCGAATATCTTCCACCACGCATATAGTTGAATCATCCCTTCGCACATCATTGCAAATGGAGCAGCAATCTGAATCAGAGAGGTTATGACAAACCTTGCATTCTTTTATTTCCTCTTTTAATTTGATGAAAGCATTTGCAAAACGCTGAACCTCCTCTTTATTGCGTCGAAGTAATCGGAGTACTAGACGCAATGCGGTTTTCCGGCCAATTCCAGGTAAGGAGGCCATTTGATCAACCGCTTCTTCTAAGAGTTTGGATGGCAAATTCATGCTGTAAAGTTAAGTTTTGAATTCATTACATGGGCTAATTTCTGTATGTCATAATCTAAAAGCAGAAATATAAACGCTACATAGAGCCTAACAATTCAATATTTCTGCGAGTGATTTAATACTAGGCTGAGTTTGGAATTAAAAAACAAAATAATAAAATTTTTTGTTCGCATTTGAAAATTGCATTTCAGCTGTTCCAGGCATCTCCTTCTATTTCAACCAGCATTTGCGGGTCTATCAATTCCTTAATTATCACTAGAGTGCAGGCCGGAGGATTCTCAGCAAACTCAGCAGCATGCACTTCGGTAATAGCTTGCCAATCTTCTTGATTCACAATATAGATTCTGGTTCTGATTAAATCGCTTTTGGAAGCGCCTACCAGTTCCAATGCGGCCTTCAAATTATTGATCGCTTGCTGCATTTGTAACGCAGGATTACTGGGATGAACAATTGCAGCATCTTTAAAGGAAGTACAACCTGAAATGCTGATAAGTGGGCCCGCCTTGACTACTCTGGAATAGCCAACCTTGGTTTCCCATGGTCCTCCGGATGAAAATCGTATAATTTCACTCATATAAAATGTTGACAAAAAATGCTGAACTCTATTGGTCTATATTGACAAATCAATTTTCTTTGAACAAACAAAGCACATGAGCCCTGAGATAATACTCACTGTAATAATAGTATATTTTCTTGCTCTAATTATTATTTCGAGAATCACCGGAAAGGGTGCCAATAACCAATCATTTTTCCTTGCAAACCGCTCAGCCCCTTGGGCATTGGTGGCATTTGGAATGATAGGATCATCACTTAGCGGAGTAACATTTATATCGATACCGGGAAAGGTTGGGGCAGAAAGCGATCAATTTTCCTATATGCAAATGGTATTGGGGTATTTGGCCGGCTATGTTTTTATAGCTTATGTATTGATGCCAATTTACTACCGCTTGAATGTTACCTCCATTTACAGTTATTTGGGCGAGCGTTTTGGCATTGCAGCGAACAAAATGGGTGCTGCCTACTTTTTACTTTCAAGGACTTTAGGTTCTGCCATCAGGCTCTTACTTGTAGCGCAAGTGCTCGATGCTTTTGTGTTTTCAGCTTGGGGAATACCCTTTGAAGCAACCGTAGCCATTTCCATTATGCTTATTTTACTATACACTTTTAAAGGTGGTATCAAGACTATCATCTGGACTGATACTTTGCAAACGGTGTTTATGTTAGTATCTCTAATAGTGAGCATTTATTACCTCTGGGACACTATGAATACAGGAGAGGAATCTTTGGTTGCAAGCATTTCTGAATCACCATATAGTAAAATTTTCTTTTTTGATCAATTCATGACCTCTCCTCACCATTTTGCCAAGGAGTTCATCGGAGGATTTTTTATTTGTATTGGAATGACCGGTATGGATCAAGACATGATGCAGAAGAATTTAAGTTGTAAAAATTTGAAAGCAGCTCAAAAGAATATGATGAGTTTCTCGGTTGTATTGCTGCTAGTGAATTTCTTATTCCTGTGTCTTGGTGCTATACTATTTATGTATGCTTTGAAAAATGGGATAGAAATACCAGTTTCAGAGAGTGGAACATTAAGAACTGATCTCTTATTTCCCCAGATCGCTTTAAAAGCGGGATTACCTGTTATCATTGGATTGACCTTCATTATTGGATTGGTTGCAGCCGCATATTCAAGTGCTGACAGTGCCATGACGGCCTTAACCACTTCATTTTGCGTTGATATTCTTAATATAGAAAAGAAGCCAGTTGAGAACCAGACCAAAATTCGAAAAACCGTACATATTGGAGTAACTATTGTGAACTTCATTGTGATATTGATTCTTCATAAAACATTGGATTTAAGTGCAATAGGCAAAATAATTGTTTTTGCGGGATATACTTACGGACCACTAATCGGTTTATTCCTGTTTGGCTTGTACACCTCTTATAAGCCGGGAGATATGAGTATTATAATAGTTCCACTTTTGGCACCGGTATTAACTTGGGTAATTATGTTTTACACTTCGAAAGATTTCTATGCTATCGGAGCTGAATTAATATTGCTGAACGTATTGATAACAGTAGTTGGTTTGTGGATTTGCTCTATTCTTTTCGATAACAAACCAAAGATAAAACAAGGAATACATGCAGTCTGAACACTCAATTCAAGAGCCTTTTAGTAGCTTTGCGAACAAAACCAAGGGAATGCAGGAAGTATCCCAATTATTACAGCGTCTTTCGGAATCGGCGACGCTAGCTATGGCAAGGATCAGTAGGGAATTAGCCGCAAAAGGATATGATGTTGTTAGTCTCAGTTTGGGTGAGCCTGATTTTAACACCCCAGACTTTATTAAAGACGCAGCTAAGAAGGCTATTGACGAGAATTATACTCATTATCCACCTGTAAATGGCTATCTCGAGGTTAGAGAGGCTATTTCCAGAAAATTCAAAAGGGATAATGGTTTGGAATACAGTCCAGATCAAATTGTTATATCAACCGGAGCTAAACAAAGCATAGCTAATGCTGTTTTGGCATTGATAAATCCGGATGACGAAGTGCTCTTACCCGCTCCTTTTTGGGTGACTTATTTGGAAATAGTGAAACTCGCAGGGGGCAAACCTGTTGTGCTTTCCACTGATGTTGAAAGTGATTTTAAATTGAGTCCTGAACAGCTTGAAAAGGCAATCACGCCTAAGACCCGAATGATTATTTACAGTTCCCCATGTAATCCAACAGGAACAGTATATACCAAAGATGAACTCGAGGCTTTAGCGAAAGTACTTCGCAAATACCCTAATATTCTTATTATCAGCGATGAAATATACGAGCTCATCAATTTTTCAGGTGGACATGCGAGCATAGCCACTCTTGATGAAATGTATGATCGCACCATCACTGTAAATGGAGTTTCCAAAGGATTTGCAATGACAGGATGGAGAATTGGTTATTTGGGAGCACCACTTTGGATTGCTAAAGCTTGTTCGAAAATGCAGGGACAATTCACCTCAGCTCCTACCGGCATTGCTCAAATGGCCGCAAAAGCAGCTGTTGAAGCTCCTGTTTCTTCCGTTGTCGAAATGCAACAAGCTTTTTTGAAAAGGAGAAATTTCCTTTTGGAAAGATTAAAATCCATCGATCGGTTAAAATGTAATGTTCCTGACGGTGCTTTTTATATTTTCCCAGATGTAACGGCCTATTTTGGAACCAGCGATGGCAAGCGAGTAATTAATACTGCTGAAGAGCTTTGCAATTATTTACTTGAAGAAGAGTATGTTGCATTAGTTACCGGAGAAGCTTTTGGCGATGATCGTTGCATAAGATTGGCATACGCCACTTCCGAAAGCCAATTGGGTGAAGCCGTTACACGCATGAAAAGAGCATTGGATAAATTACATTGAGGATTTGAAATTCGATAAACAGCAGATTACCTCATTATTTAATCGTTTTGATCAGATGAATATCATTGTGATCGGCGATGTGATGATTGATGCCTATTTGTGGGGGAAAGTAGATCGAATTTCTCCCGAAGCCCCTGTACCTATAGTATCCATCAATCAAAAAGAAAACAGATTAGGAGGTGCTGCAAATGTAGCTTTGAACCTTAAAACTATGGGTGCTAATCCTATCATTTGTTCTGTAATTGGCGATGATGATAGAAAGGAAGAATTCTCCGCGCTTTTAGATAAAAATGGTTTTAGTCAAGCTGGTATTTTGCATGCTAAAAATAGGATTACAACGGTTAAAACCCGTGTTATTTCTCAAGGGCATCATCTATTAAGAATTGATGAGGAAATCAACACAGCACTTTCTGAGAGCTATGAAATAGCGCTCATTCAAAGAGTTGCTCAATTGATTGAACAAGAACAAATAGCCGCTATCATTTTTGAGGATTACAACAAAGGGGTATTAACGCCGGGAGTGATTATGTCAGTAATTGATCTCGCCCGAAAAGCCGGAATCCCAACTGCCGTAGATCCTAAAAAAGAGAACTTTTTTGAGTACAAAAATGTGACCCTTTTCAAGCCAAATCTCAAAGAACTCAAGGAGGGATTAAAGCTCGATTTTGATAAAAGAAATATGGATGATTTGCTTTCGGCGGTGATACGTTTGGAAGAAAATATCGAAAATGAAATAAGCTTGATTACGCTAAGTGAATTGGGAATTCTGATCAAAAAAGGCGAGAAATACAGTCATTTTCCTGCACATCATCGAGAAATTTTGGATGTTTCAGGAGCAGGCGATACTGTAATTAGCGTTGCAGCTTTGTGCATTGCGGCTAAGGCAGACATAGAAACCACGGCCATTTTGAGCAATCTTGCCGGAGGATTGGTTTGTGAAAAAGTTGGCGTTGTTCCAATTGATAAAGAAATTCTTTTTAATGAAGCTTTGAAGCTCGTTTAGAATGAAACTTCAGGAATTCAGAGAACGAGCAAACATTTTCCTTTACGGGCATAAGGATCAAGCCATTTTTATAGGCAAAACGCTTAACATCTTAGTTTCTATTCTGGGTTTGTTAACCATGATCTTCTATTATGGTTACCCTCATGACGTAGAGGAAGAACAACTCTTGCTTCAAATCATTAAAGGAAGTTTTGCTTATTATGTATTTCACTATTTTTTGCGATTTGTATATGATTTTCACCCACTTGAATTCCTGAAAAGAACTATTTGGGAAGGCTTGATGATGTTTATACTTGTTGTAGAAGCTACGAGTTACAATTTTTTTGATGTATTGCTGCTTGAAGAACTCTTCAGAAGTCTTGGCATTGTTGGGTTCGCTGATTTCTCTGTGCTTTTTATACAAGGTTACTTTTTCGTAGTAATTGTATTAGAGCTTCAAAGGAGTAGCAATATAATCCCTCGATTCAAAGTACATCCATCAACCATTTTCATCACCATATTTGTGATTCTCATAGTAGGTGGTGGTTTTCTTCTTATGATGCCTGAAATGAGCTTAATTCCAGAAGGTGTTAGTTTTTTGGATACCATTTTTGCAAGCACAAGTGCCGCCACTACAACAGGCTTGATGGTTGTTGACACCCCTTTGGTTTATTCTTTCAAAGGACAGGTGGTATTGCTAGTTCTAATCAAATTGGGAGGACTGAATTTGATCACTTTTGGCTCATTTATTTTCCTTGCTTCTAAACTGGGTATTCAAGTTAAACAGCATGATGTGCTAGAAGATTTTGTAAACAAAAACACATTTTTAAGTGCGGATGGATTGATGCGCAAAACGCTTATTTGGACTTCTGCTATCGAAATTATTGGCGCTATTTTGCTGTACATAACTTACGATAAAAATATACCATTCGCAAATGTTGGCGACAAGGTTTTTAACTGCCTTTTTCATAGCGTATCCGCATTTAATAATGCCGGTATTTCGGTTTTCTCCAATGGCTTTGCCAATGAGTTTGTACAGTTTAGCTATATGTCGCATTGGGTTGTTATGTTCCTGATCTTCTTTGGTTCATTGGGTATGCTGCCGATGTATGATCTTTTTGACTACAGGAATTTGAGAGATCGATTGAAATTTCCATGGAAACGAATTTCATTTTCTACTAAAATCAGTCTTTACATTTCTCTTTGGCTCCTAGGTGTCGGTTTTATTACAATTTATGCTTTGGAATCAAATCGTTTGCTTGCTAATGAATCTTTTTTCGGACAATTCACTTCTGCTATGTTTCTGGTTGTGTCGCCAAGGAGTGCCGGTTTTAATACGGTAGATTTGGGACAATTGTCAGCTGCGAGTTTGATTCTAATCACATTTCTTATGTTGATTGGAGCTTCATCGGGATCTACAGGCGGTGGTATCAAAACCTCATCCTTTGCAATAATTTATGCTAACATTGTTGCCACTGTGAAAGGCATGAAATATACCGAGTTGTACAAAAAAACAATTTCAAATATATTGGTTGCCAGAGTATATTCCATTTTTATTTTTTATATCATACTGATCTTTTTCAGTGTTTTTTTGTTAAGTATTACGGAAGAAGAAATGCTTATCGCACAAGGTAGAACTATTATGGATTTGGTTTTTGAAGAAGTATCGGCAATTGGTACTGTGGGACTATCAACAGGAATTACTTCTTCATTAAGTAGTGCCGGAAAAGTGATCATAATTACTTCCATGTTTATTGGACGTATTGGAACGCTTACGGTGGCATTCTTGATATTCGGAAAATACATTTCTAAAGATTACAAATACCCCGAAGGCCATACTATGGTTGGCTGATTAAAAATTATGGGAACACCCGTTAAACCTTATGCCAAAAGCCAAGGCAGTAAAAAAGAACAAGTTGCGCAAATGTTTAACAATATTGCGCATAGCTACGATTTTCTAAATCATTTTTTCTCGCTTGGCATTGATATCATTTGGAGAAAAAAAGCATTAAAAATATTGGCTAAAGAAGCTCCTAAAACAATTTTGGATGTTGCTACAGGAACTGGAGATTTTGCTATTCAAGCGGTAAGAAGCAAAATTAAGCCTTCAAAGGTTGTTGGCGTAGATATTTCGGAAGGAATGTTAGAACAAGGCCGAATCAAAATTGGGAAAAAGAAACTCACACACATCATCGAATTACGCTATGGTGATTCCGAAAATCTTCCATTTGCTGATGAAAGTTTTGATGCATTTACAGTTGCATTCGGTGTTCGAAATTTTGAAAATCTGAACAAAGGATTAACGGATATGCTTCGCACCCTTAAAAAAGGAGGCACAGGGGTTGTACTAGAATTTTCAAAGCCATCCGGTTTTCCAATGAAACAATTATTCGGATTCTATTTTAAAAGAATTATGCCATTGATAGGCAAAATTGTTTCTAAAGACAGCAGTGCCTATACTTATTTGCCAGCATCGGTTGCAGCTTTTCCTGAGGCTGAAGATTTTTTGAAAATCATGAAGGAATGCGGGTATAAAGACTGCTACCGCAAGGAGCTAACTGGCGGAGTAGCTACCATATATATCGGAAAAAAATGAAGAAAATCAGTCTAAGGGTATATCCCTCCAGACTGGAAGGTTCAATTAAAGCTCCTCCGGGAAAAAGCCTAATGCAAAGAGCCATAGTGGCTTCCATTCTATCCGGTGGAGAAACTCTTTTGGCAAATCCTTGTTTATCTGAAGATTGCCTCGCCATGCTCAAAATTGCTGAACAATTGGGCTATACAACCGAGATGTTACCTGAAGGCGTATTAATAAAGGGCATGATGCAATATCCTGATAATGCACTTTCTGTGGGAGAATCCGGCTTGGGCGCGAGACTCATTATGCCTATTGCTGCCTTATATGACAA
>JBDNHP010000458.1:0-4656 GCA_041688765.1 Flavobacteriales bacterium | reverse complement strand
GCAAGCGCTTGCCCTGAAGAATTAGCAACTATATCAGCCGGAACCGCTACCAATAATGACTATGCTGTAACGGGCACTGGATATTTTGGTATTTCCGTTTTGCACGGGTCGAGTGCTACTGCTCGAACTACTCAAGAGCTTGATCAAATTCGTATAAAGGGAGTTGCCGTTGTAATCATTGAAGGTTGCACTGATCCTGCGGCATGCAACTATGATATTACCGCTAATTCAGATGATGGCTCTTGCGAATTTCTGTCGTGCGCAGGTTGCACAAATTCCTATGCCACTAACTATGATGGCAGCGCTATTATCGACGATGGCTCTTGCGTTTTCCCGGATATTGTGATCTCCGAATTGCACTATAATCCTGATGATGTTGCCGGCTATACTGATGCCAACTATGAATTTCTGGAAATCTATAATAATGAGGCCTTTAGCGTTGATTTAAGCGATTGGAGTTTTGTTGGAATAACCTTTACTTTTCCTGCGCTTAGTTCTATTGCTCCAGGGGAATACATCGTAATTGCTTTAAACGCTGCAACATATATCTGGTAATGGTTATCAGGTGTTTCAGTTCACTGGTGGATTATCAAATGCAGGTGAGCTTATTCAGCTTTTAGCTCCCGATGCCACTCTGATTGATGAGGTTACTTATGATGATGTTAATCCTTGGCCTATTAATGCTGATGGCTTTGGCCCATCAGCCGAACTATCAGATGTCAATCTTGATAATAACGACGGAAACAATTGGGTCGCATTTACACTCAACGGCACGCCAGGTGGTGCTCCTTTAATTATTCCCGGATGTCTTGATCCTAGTGCCAACAATTATGATGTAACTGCAACAGTTGAAGATGGCTCTTGTATCTACAATAGTCCAACTGTAATCATCAATGAATTACATTACAATCCTTGCACAGATCAAGGTAATAACACCGATTTCGAATTTCTAGAGCTATACAATGCCAGTGCAGGAAGTATTGATATTTCAGGATGGGAAATAGTTGGTTTTGACTTTACGTTTCCTGCTGCCACCACAATTGCCGCTGGTGAATATATTATTGTTGCCGTAACTCCGGCAACTTATACTGGAAATGGATATCAGGTCTTCGGCCCTATTTTCGGTGGGCTTTCGAATGCCGGTGAGGCAATTTCTCTTTTAGATGATCTTGGTAATTTTATCGATTATGTTTCCTATGGAACTTCGTCGCCTTGGCCGGCTAGTCCAAACGGGAATTGTTCATCACTAGAACTCGGAGATCCAAATAATAATAATTACGATGCCGGAAGCTGGCAGGGAAGCTATACAGAATATGGAACTCCAGGAGGAACAAATTCTGCCTATTTTGAATGCGTTGACTGCACTGATCCGGGCGCTGTAAGCAGTACAGAGGTGAATGAAGGTTTTGAATCAGGCTCATTAACCTGGACTGAGTCAAATGTGGGAGATTGGATTGTATCTGCTTCTTCACCAATCAACGGAACTTATTCTTTGAAGCATAATTTGAGCGGTGTTAGCGGAGCATCTGAAATTACCACTGATATGGAGTGTTTAATTTATGATGGTCTTTGCACAACATGGCAATTCCAAGTTGCAAATGGTGCCTGGGATCCAGAGGTTAGTGATCGCTTTTTGATTCATTTGGCAGCTACTGAGCAGAATTTGAATTCTGGCACAGTAAACGGATATGCTGTAGGGTTGAATTACAGCGGATCTTCAGATATTATCGGTCTTTACAGAATTACCAATGGTGCTGTTGCGGCTACACTGATGGAATCTAATTTCGATGTTAACGCATCTGAAATCATTGGAATTGAAGTTCAGAAAAACAATGTTGGTGAATGGATGCTAAGAATTGATCGCAACGGTGGATTTGATAATTTACTTGCCGCGGCTCCTTTAGCTGTAAGTGATCTCACGTATATTGAAGGGCGCTATTTCGGATTGCGTTTTGAATTTGCAAATCCTGCCGTAGCTGGCCTGTTGAGATTGGATGATGTTAGCATCAGTCAGTGCGGTGTTGAAACGATTTACTATAGCGTTTCTTCCGGAAATACCAGCGATACAATTTGGTCAACTAATGATTTAGCTGTTGTGGGAGATGCTATCACATTTAGTCGGTACAAGCGTTTAGTTGTTCAAACCGGACATACCGTTACTACAGATGATCGTGTTATCGCAGATGATATGAGCACTGAAATAGGAGGCACGCTCGTGGGAAATGCAAGTCCATTGGATATAGTACTTTATGGTAATTTCATCAATGATGGTTCATTTGATGCCGGCTCTTCAAATGTGAAGCTGAAAGGAAGCTCCAGTCAAATCATTTCCGGTGCAAATCCTATTGTGTTTAATAAACTAAGCATGGACAACCCCACTTTGGCAATCATTGGCTCTACAACATCTGTCCGCAATGTTCTTTATCCTAATAAAGGAACAATTACATCAGGAGGCAATCTTACTTTATTAGATAATGCTACGTACACAGGCTATGTAGCCCCTTTTGGCGCAAGTGCCAATATTAGCGGAAATGTTATTCATCAGACTTATCTGCAATTGGCAAGCAATACCGGTTGGACTACAGTTGGTCCTGCAACTGATGGCTTGACTATTGAAGATTGGAATGATGATATTATCACTACCGGATTTAGCGGCTCTGATTACCCGCTCAGTTTATTTACTAATGTTCAACACTACGATGAATCCATCCCGGGGGCTAGAAACATTGGATATGTTACTCCTACTAGTAATTTAGAGCTTTTGAATAACAATGTAGCTTACTACATCTATGAGTTTGCTAACGCAATTACCCTTGATGCTGTTGGTTCGGTTAGAAAAGGCTCTATCACGCTTCCTCTTGAATTTACTAATACCGGAGGTGGAGCCAATGATGGTTGGAATCTGGTGTACAATATTTACCCTGCTCCTGTTGATTTAGAAGCCTTGGTTGCTAATTCAGACCCTGCCATAGGCTCCGGCCCTGAAACTGCTACTACTTTCTATATGTGGAATCAATCCTTGAATACCTATCAAGTTTATCAGGCGGTAACTATGACCGGAACTGCACCACGATTTGTGGCGCCTAGTCAGGCTTTCTTTGTTAGTGTTCTTGATAGTCATTTGGATTTTCAGTTTGATGAGTGGATTAAGGATGTAGATCAAACCGGTTTAAATATCCTTCGCGAGGAACCTGCTTTCCCTAAAATTACGCTTGCTCTTAATTCCGGTGCAACACATGACGAGGCCTACCTCATTTTCCGAGAGGGTGCGCAAGCTGGTTTTGAACCTATGGATGCCATTAAGCTTTATAGTTTTGATGTGGCGGCTGCCAACTTCGCTTTCGTAAATACGGATGGGGAAGATCTGGTGATTGATGCTCGCTCTATGGAGGAATTACAACAAGGACTCAGCATTCCGATTTTCCTTAATGCAATCGCAGGGGGTAATATTGAACTTTCTTTGGAAGGGCTCGAAAATATGCCCGACAATTTGTGCATGAGCATCGAAGACCTTTTGACCGGTGAGTTCTATACTCTCAATGAAGGAGAGTCGTTCAGCTTTAATGCCGATGAACAAAGCTCTGAGCAGCGATTTGTATTGCACCTTGCTCCGGTGGTGGCTGCACAGAAATCGGATCTGATGTGTTATAACGCTAACAACGGTAGCGTTGCTGCCCAAAGCGTGGTGGCTGGAGAAATGAACTATACCTGGTACAATGAAAATAATCAGGTGATTGCTTCTGAAATCAGTGCCTCAGGTTCTGAAATCAATAATCTTAGCGCAGGTTCATACTTCTTGGTGATCAGTGGTGATAATCTTACTTGTGGTGAATCGGTAATTACTTTTGAAATCGAGCAGCCTTTAGCTGAATCCGTGGAAATTAGTCCTGTATTTGCCGCTTGTAATACTGAGAATAATGCTTCTATTGATGCATTATTCGCCAATACCAATTCTTATTCTTGGTCGATTGCAGGTGACGGTTTTGCCGATTCAGGCTCTTCTGAATCTGAAATGCTACAAATTCAAAACCTAGCCGCAGGCATATACACCTTAACCATCAATACCACTTGTAATAGCTGGAACACTGAATTAAACCTCAACGATCCAATGGCTGTTACTGCTGACTTTGGTTCATCTGCTCAAGTACTTGAATTAAGCAACGGTGCAGCAAGTGTAGATTTTACCTTTAACGGCAGCGGTGCTGATGTTTACAGTTGGAATTTTGGCGATGGCGCTGCTGCTGATCTGCAAAACCCTTCACACACCTATGTGGCCCAAGGAGAATATGTAGTAACACTTCAAGCTTCCAACGCTAATTGTTCCAACCAAAGCCAGATGCAAATCACCGTATTGGCTGAATCGGTAAGTGTTGAAGAAATTGTTAGTGCTGAGGTGGCTGTTATTTATGGCAATGATCAGATTAGTCTGCAATTTAACGCTTGGAATGAAGGGCTTTACACCATCAATGTGTACGATATTACCGGAAAACTGGTGGTGTCTGAAAACAGCAACATCAACAAGGGTTCTGTGTGGAATATGCCATTAGATAAAATGAGCGCAGGTGCTAACCAAATAAGCATTTCTGATCAAAACCAAGTTATTTACAATACCCGTATTGTGAGATAAAATTTCTCCTGTTTCATATCAAAAGGGCT